>NZ_JBHYPZ010000032.1:0-30953 GCF_042746485.1 Streptomyces sp. NPDC058751
CTTCCTTTGTACTCACCCTCTCGGGCTTTCCTCCGGGCGCTTCCCTTCGGTCTTGCGTTTCCGACTCTATCAGACCGTTTCCGTATCCGATTTCCTCGGCGCTTTCCAGGTTCCCGCTTTCGCGTTTCCCTTTCCGGCGAGTCCGACTCTATCAGATCCTTTCGGGCCCGATTTCCTCGGCGCCTTCCAGGTAATCCGCTCTCGCGTTTCCCTTTCCGGCGGCTCCGACTTTATCAGAATCCATGGGCCGGATTGACCGGCAACCATTTCTGAATCGTCAGGAGGGGCTTCTTCCGAATCGACGTGTCGATTGCTTTGAGAAGCGAGCAGACTCTAACCGCTGCCGCCGGACGTGTCCAGTTCTAGGCAACTGTTCGAATCTACCTCCCCACTCAACCCGTGTCAACGAGTTTTCTGGGGTAACGAGCAGGTTAACAGGTCAGCCGGGGTACGCGCACATCAGGCGGCCGTCGGCACGGTGGCGCTGCGCTCGGACGCCGTGACGTCCCCGGTCTCCCCGGAGCGGGCCGCACGGCCCCCGAGGACATAGACGTACACGAGAAAGGCCAGCTCAGCGGCGATTCCGATGCCGATGCGGGCCCAGGTCGGGAGGCCCGACGGCGTGACGAAGCCTTCGATGGCACCCGAGACGAAGAGGATCAGCGCCAGTCCTATCGCCATGCCCAGCGCGGCGCGGCCCTCTTCCGCGAGAGCTGTGCGGCGGGACCGCGGACCCGGGTCGATCACGGTCCAGCCCAGCTTCAGCCCCGTCCCCGCGGCGACGAAGACGGCGGTCAGCTCCAGCAGACCGTGCGGGAGGATGAGCCCGAGGAAGGTGTCGAGACGGCCGGCCGACGACATCAGGCCGATGCCGACGCCCAGGTTGAGCATGTTCTGGAAGAGGATCCAGAGGACCGGCAGGCCCAGGAAGACCCCCAGCACCAGGCACATGGCGGCGGCCTGGGCGTTGTTCGTCCACACCTGGGCGGCGAAGGCGGCGGCGGGATGACTCGAGTAGTAGGTCTCGTACTCACCGCCGGGGCGGGTGAGGGAACGCAGTTCGTCGGGGGCGGCGATGGCCGCCTGGACCTCGGGATGGGCGCCGATCCACCAGCCGAGGAGGGTGGCTATCGCCGTGGACAGGAGCGCCGTGGGCACCCACCAGTGGCGGGAGCGGTAGACGGCCGCGGGGAACCCTCGTGTCAGGAACCCCGTGACATCGCGCCACGAGGCACGGCGGGTGCCGGTCACGGCACCGCGCGCGCGGGCCACGAGCTGGCTGAGCCGCCCGGTCAGCTGGGGGTCGGGCGCGCTGGACTGGATCAGCGAGAGATGGGTGGCGGTTCGCTGGTACAGGGTGACGAGTTCGTCGGCCTCGGCCCCGGTGAGGCGTCGTTGGCGGCGCAGCAGGGCGTCGAGCCTGTCCCACTCGGCTCGGTGGGCGGAGACGAAGACGTCGAGGTCCATCGTTTTGCCTGCTCCTCGCTGCGCATCGGGGGCTCGTCGTGGATGTCAGCTTGTCCTACTGGGGCGCGATGCGCCCTCAGCTTGGCAGACTGGCCGTTGTCGGAGCAGGTCAGGGGAAGGGCGGCGCGCGTGAGCGAGTTGGTGACGGGCGAGGCAGTGGCACTGGAGCTGCGGCCCGCGAAACTGCCGAGCCGGGCGCTCGCCGTCGTGCTCGACCTGGTCGTGGCGGTGACGGTCTACATCGTCGTGACCATCGGTCTGGTCGCCGCGACCGCCACACTGGACGACGCGGCACAGATCGCCGTCTCGATCGCGAGTTTCCTGCTGGTGCTGGTCGGCGGTCCGATCGCCGTGGAGACGCTCAGTCACGGACGTTCGCTGGGGAAGCTGGCGTGCGGGCTGCGGGTGGTGCGGGACGACGGCGGGCCGATCCGGTTCCGGCACGCTCTGGTGCGCGGTGCCGTCGGGGTGGTCGAGATCCTGATGACGTTCGGGATCGTCGCGTGCATCGCTTCGCTGGTGTCGGAGCGCGGGCGGCGGCTCGGTGACGTGTTCGCGGGCACCCTTGTCGTGCGGGAGCGGATTCCGGTGGGGCGCATGCCGTACGTTCCCGCGCCGCCGCCCTGGCTGGCGGGACGGTTCGCGGAGCTCGACCTGTCCGCCGTGCCGGACGCGCTGTGGCTGGCGATCCGCCAGTACCTGACGCGGATGCAGCAGCTGGATCCGCAGATCGGCGGGGCGATGGCGGAACGGCTCGCAGCGGACCTCGCCGCTCGTACGGGGGCTCCGGCGCCGCAGGGCGTGCCGGCCGGCGCGTATCTGGCGGCCGTCGTGCACGAGCGCCAGACCCGTGAGGCCCGTAGGACGTTCGGTACCGCGACGGGCGGTTTCCCGTCCCCCGTACCCACCGGCCATGCCTTCCCGCCGCCGGGCGGACCTGCCGGTCCCCCCTTCCAGCCCGGCGCGCCCGTGGGTGGTCCCCTCCCGTCCGGCGCTCCTGCCGCCCGCCCCTTCCCTCCGGGCCCCGGCGTCCGCTCCGCGCCGTCGGTGCCCGTCGAGCACGCCGACCGGGACGAGCGTCCGTCGACCGGTTTCGCTCCGCCCGCCTAGCCGCCCCGTCGCCGGACCGGCACCGCCGTCACGTGAACACCGACGGCGGTGTTTCGAGGTGCTCCAGTTCGATGCCGGGTGCCGCGAGGACCACGTCGCCGGCGATGTGCACGGAGTGCTGTTCCCCGGTGTCCAGGGCTGTGACCTGGTATTCGTCCACGGTCAGCGGGCCGTTGTCAGTGGCGTGTGTTTCGCTTGCGACCAGGGCCCAGGACTGGTCGAGGGTGCGCGGGGCGAGGACCGGGTGGGTGAAGGCGACGAGGCGGACGCGGGTCGCCGAGGGGGTCGCGGAAGGGGTGAGGCGGAGGAGACGGGCGGTGGCGACGAGGAAGGCGGGGGAGGTACCGGTGAAGGCGTGGGCGGGCACGTTGCCTTCGGTGGCCTCGATTCCGGTGGGGTCGGTTCGGACCCATGTGACGCCGTCGAGGGCGGCGCCCCGCACCTGCCAGCCGGCCGCGTGCAGTTCGAGGCGGACGGGGCGGCCGAGGTCGTCGAGGGCGAGGTCGACGGAGCCGGTGACCGTCGTCTCCGGGGACTCGGGGAGTCCGTCGGGAGCCGAGCCGGAGGGGGTCGTGAGCTGGGAGACGTAGCGCCAGCCGGAGGGGCCGGGCGCGCAGTTGAAGTGTTCGTCGGCGAGGGGGGTGTGATCGTGCGGATCATGGAGCGAATAGCGGCCGCGGGGCATGGGCGTTCAGGTCCTCATCGGGGACAGGCCCCCGCCGGGACGGCGAGGGCCTGCTGACATCCGGACGCCGAGCGGTGGTGCCGCTGCTCGGCGGGCGTGCTCAGTAGCGGTAGTGGTCCGACTTGTACGGGCCCTCGACCTCGACGCCGATGTACGCGGCCTGCTCGGGGCGGAGCGTCGTCAGCTTCACGCCGAGCGCGTCGAGGTGGAGGCGGGCGACCTTCTCGTCGAGGTGCTTGGGCAGCACGTAGACGTCGGTCGGGTACTCCTCGGGCTTGGTGAACAGCTCGATCTGGGCCAGGGTCTGGTCCGCGAACGAGTTGGACATCACGAAGGACGGGTGGCCGGTCGCGTTGCCCAGGTTCAGCAGGCGGCCCTCGGACAGCACGATGATGACCTTGCCGTCGGGGAACTTCCAGGTGTGGACCTGGGGCTTGACCTCGTCCTTGACGATGCCTTCGATCTTCGCGAGGCCGGCCATGTCGATCTCGTTGTCGAAGTGACCGATGTTGCCGACGATCGCCTGGTGCTTCATCTTGGCCATGTCCGAGGCCATGATGATGTCCTTGTTGCCCGTGGTGGTGACGAAGATGTCGGCCTTGTCGATGACCTCGTCGAGGGTCGTGACCTGGTAGCCGTCCATCGCCGCCTGCAGGGCGCAGATCGGGTCGATCTCGGTGATGATCACGCGGGCGCCCTGGCCGCGCAGGGATTCCGCGCAGCCCTTGCCCACGTCGCCGTAGCCGCACACGACGGCGGTCTTGCCGCCGATCAGGGTGTCGGTGGCGCGGTTGATGCCGTCGATCAGGGAGTGGCGGCAGCCGTACTTGTTGTCGAACTTCGACTTGGTGACGGCGTCGTTCACGTTGATCGCCGGGAACAGCAGGGTGCCGTCACGGTGCATCTCGTAGAGGCGGTGGACACCGGTGGTGGTCTCCTCCGTCACGCCGCGGATCTCCGAGGCGAGCTGGGTCCACTTCTGCGAGCCGTCCGTGATGGTGCGGTGCAGGAGTTCGAGGATGACGCGGTGCTCGTCGGACTCGGCGGTGTCGACCGAGGGGACCTTGCCGTCCTTCTCGTACTCGACGCCCTTGTGGACGAGGAGGGTGGCGTCACCACCGTCGTCGAGGATCATGTTCGGGCCGCCGGTGGGGCTGTTCGGCCAGGTCAGCGCCTGCTCCGTGCACCACCAGTACTCCTCCAGGGTCTCGCCCTTCCAGGCGAAGACCGGGATGCCCTGCGGGTTGTCGGGCGTGCCGTTCGGGCCGACCGCGACGGCGGCGGCCGCGTGGTCCTGGGTGGAGAAGATGTTGCAGGACACCCAGCGGACCTCGGCGCCCAGGGCGACCAGGGTCTCGATCAGGACGGCGGTCTGCACGGTCATGTGCAGCGAGCCCATGATCCGGGCGCCGGCCAGGGGCTGCGCCTCGGCGAACTCCTTGCGGATCGACATCAGGCCGGGCATCTCGTGCTCGGCGAGGGTGATCTCCTTGCGGCCGAAGTCGGCCAGGGAGAGGTCGGCGACCTTGAAGTCCTGTCGGCTGTCGACAGTCGTCATTGAGTGCTGCTCCTCGGTATCGGGGCGAGGTGGGTAGGGCTGTTCTGCGCGGCGGCGGCACGCACACGTGCCCGACCGGGGCACGGACGTGCACCGGCGGGACACAGGTGTGCCCGGTGCGCGCAGCGCAGTCCGTCGGAGGCCCTCTCTCCCTCGGCCGGTCCGCGGTGGGACCGCCCGACCGCCATCAGCAGCGACGTCTGGCTCAGTCACCAAGCTACACCGGTGGGGCTGTCCCTCCCCAGTCCACCTCTGGACAAAGCGGTCCCCACCGGCCGGAACCGAGGGGGTCGGCCGGTGCGTTCCGGGCCCGGGGGACGGGTTCCGGACGCGAGAACGCCGCCGGGGCCCGCCCGGGTTCCCGGGCGGGCCCCGGCGGCGTACGGGGGCTGGGGTCAGTGACCGGCCGGCGTCGGTCCGCCGGGGGTCGCGGCGGGGTTCGGGCCCTTGGCCGCCTCGGCGTCGCTGTAGATGTCCGGCTCCAGGTAGATCACCCGGGCGATCGGGACGGCGGCGCGGATGCGGGCCTCGGCGGCGTCGATCGCCCGGGCGACCTCGGCGGCCGTGTCGTCGTGCCGGACGGCGATCTTCGCGGCGACGAGCAGCTCCTCCGGACCGAGGTGGAGCGTGCGCATGTGGATGATGCCGGTGACGGTGTCACCGTCGACCATCGCCGCCTCGATCTTCGCCGTCTCCTCCGGGCCCGCAGACTCGCCCAGCAGGAGCGACTTGGTCTCCGCGGCCAGTATCAGCGCGATCAGGATGAGCAGGACACCGATGCAGACCGTGCCGATGCCGTCCCAGACGCCGTCGCCCGTGAGCAGGGCGAGGCCGACGCCGCCGAGCGCGAGGACCAGACCGATGAGCGCGCCGAAGTCCTCCAGGAGGACGACCGGCAGTTCGGGGGCCTTGGCGCGGCGGATGAACTGGGACCAGGAGTGCGAGCCGCGCAGCGCGTTGGACTCCTGGATGGCCGTACGGAAGGAGAAGCTCTCGGCGATGATCGCGAACACCAGGACGCCGACCGGCCAGTACCAGTGCTCGATCTCGTGCGGGTGCTGGATCTTCTCGTAGCCCTCGTAGACGGCGAACATGCCGCCGACCGAGAACAGGACGATCGAGACGAGGAAGGCGTAGATGTAGCGCTCGCGGCCGTAGCCGAAGGGGTGCTGGGGGGTCGCCTCGCGCTGGGCCTTCTTGCCGCCGACCAGGAGCAGTGCCTGGTTGCCGGAGTCGGCGAGCGAGTGGACGCCCTCGGCGAGCATCGAGGAGGAGCCGCTGAACGCGAACGCCACGAACTTCGATGCCGCGATCGCGAGGTTGGCGCCGAGTGCCGCCACGATCGCTTTGGTGCCGCCTGAAGCGCTCATCTGCTCCTGCTGTCCCTTCGTACGCGTCCGGACCCGTTCGTACCTCGTACCCCGCCCGGTCCGGACTTTGCCCGCCCTTTGCGGTGGGCCATTCTTGCAGCCCGGACGGCGGGCGGTGCGCCTCAGGTGGGTGCCGACGTCCCGTCAGGCGACAACCGTCGCACGGAAGATCGTGCCGGATCCGGACACTTCGGCCTTTTCCCCTGCCGGTACGAACACCGAGGTGCCGGGGGTCAGCTCGATGCCGTCGGCGCGTACGGAACCCGCGGTGCAGAGCAGGATCTGCGGGGTCTCGCGGGTGAGGTCGCGCGGATCGGCGTCCTCGGCGAGGACGTACCGGGAGAGGCGGAACTCGTCGATGGGGGTCGCGTAGACCTCTTCGCCGTCGGGGGACGCCTCCGGGCGCAGGACGCCGGGGTCGGCCGCCTCGAAGCGCACCACGCGCAGGAGTTCGGGGACGTCGACGTGCTTGGGCGTCAGACCGCAGCGCAGGACGTTGTCGCTGTTGGCCATGATCTCGACGCCGAGGCCGTCGAGGTAGGCGTGCGGGATGCCCGCGCCGAGGTAGAGGGCCTCGCCGGGCTGGAGCCGGACGTGGTTGAGGAGCATCGCGGCGATGACGCCGGGGTCGCCCGGGTAGTGGTGGGCGAGACCGGCGTACGGGGCGTAGTCGCCGCCGAGGCGTTCGCAGGCGGCCGTGGTCTCGGCGACCGTACGGGCCATGTCCTCGGGGTCGGCGCTCAGCACCGCCGTGAGGACCTCGCGCAGCGCCGCCTCCTCGGGGTGGGCGCGCAGCAGGTCGACGTACGGCTTGAGGGGGTCGACGCCGAGGGCTTCGAGGAGCGCGGCGGCCTCCTCGGGGGCGCGGAAGCCGCACAGGCCGTCGAACTCGGTGAGGGCGCAGATGAGTTCGGGCTTGTGGTTGGCGTCCTTGTAGTTGCGGTGCGGGGCGTCGATCGGGACGCCCCGGCGCTCCTCGTCCTCGTAGCCCTCCCGTGCCTGTTCGAGGTCGGGGTGCACCTGGAGGGAGAGGGGGGCTCCGGCGGCGAGGAGCTTGAGGAGGAACGGCAGGCGGGGGCCGAACCTGGCGACGGCGGCGCGGCCGAGTTCCCTCTCCGGGTCCTCGGCGACGACCTCGTTGAGCGGACCGCGCCCGGTGCGCGAGGGGGCGCCCGGGTGGGCGCCCATCCACATCTCCGCCTGCGGTTCGCCGGTCGGCTCCACGCCGAGCAGGCCGGGGATGGCGGTGGTCGAACCCCAGGCGTAGGGGCGGACGGTGTTGTCGAGGCGGTCCATCGGTGTCTTCTTCTCCATACGTGCGCTGCGCGGCCCGCCGGGGCGGGCGTCGATCGGGAAGCGTGGTGTCAGGGGCGCCGGGCGCGGGGGCCCGCGGCCGCGGGCGCCGGGCACGGGGTCACGCCCAGGATCACGCCCCCGAGGCGAGCGCCAGGTAAACGGCGGCGAAATCCGTGATGGCGATCAGCTCGGCGAGGGTTTCCAGTTCGCCGCCCTCCTCCGGTTCGAGCTCGCTGATAGCGGTGTCGTGGCTGAGGGCGAGTTCACGGGCGGCCGGTGCGGCGCTGATCCCGCCGATGGGACGGTCGCGGAGCAGCACCACGCGCGCGTGCAGCGCCTGCGCCTCCGCGACACGGTCCCGGAAGAAGTCGTCGGGGTCCGCGCCCGCGGCGAGCGCGCCCGCGAGGAGCACGCTGTGCGAGGCGAGCGCCTCGGGGAGTTCGGCGGTGAGCGCGGGGCGGCCCGCGAGTTCGGCGAGCGCGGCGGTGAAGCGGCGGCCGGCCGGTCCCGCCGAGGTGCCCTCCGTCCAGATCACCGGGAGTGCCTCGGCCAGATCGGCGGCGAGCGTCTTGGCGGGGTTGCTGTAGGCGGCGATGGCGGGGCCGCAGCGCTCGGCGACGCGGTCGAGGCGGTCGGCGACCTTCTGCAGCGCCTGTGGCGGGGCCGTGACCAGGCCGGTGCGGTCGAGGAGGGCGAGCAGCGGGGTGAGCAGCGCCCAGAGCACGCCGGGGGCCGAGGCTCCCAGGGGCTCTTCCTGGTCGTAGGGGGCGGTCGCCATCGGTACGAAGAGGCCGTGGCTGCCTTCCACCCACTCGGCCAGCGGGGAGCCGGCGGGGGCGACGGCGGCGACGGTGCTGCCGCGCCGGTAGGCCTGCTCGATGAGCAGTTCCAGGCCGGGTTCGCTGCCGTCGGGGGTGGCGATCAGCAGGAGGTCGACGGGGCCCGCCCAGCCGGGCAGGTCCCAGCGCAGGGCGCCTCCGGCGGGGGCGACGCCCGTGGGGGTGAGCCGGGTGAGGGGGCAGCTCGCCCCGGCGAGGGTGCCGAGCAGTTCGGCGACGCCGGTGGCGGCCATGCCGGGGCCCGCGATGAGGACGGCGCGCGGGCGGCCGTCGGGCTTCAGTTCGGAGATGCCGGCCTCGTCGGCGTGCCGGACCGCGGTGCGTACCCGGGCGCCGGCCTCGGCGGCGCCGCGGAGCAGCGCCCGCCGGTCGGCCAGGACGAGCGCGTCGGGATCGTCGAGAAGCGATTCGTCGAGCATGGGGTCGGTAGCCTCCGATCGCCGGGGGGCTTGCGCGTGAGCCGCCCGGGTCGCTTGCACGGGGTCGCTCGCGGGAGGTGTCGAGCGGCGCTGGGTCGTACCGGGTGCCGGCCGGATGTGCGCCGGTCGCCGATCGGGACGGCCGCGTCGCCGTCGTCCGTGCGGGCGGCGGTGCCGTCGCTCGTCGTCGGGCTGTCGTGGCTCGTCGTCGTGCGTGCCGCGCCGTCGTCCGTGCGGGCGGGGACGACGGCGCTGTCGCCTCGCGTGCGGCGGTCGCGGTGCCGCGTGCGCGAGGCGGATGCCTCGGTTACGCGGGGCGCCGGGCCTCGTCGACCAGGAGTACGGGGATGCCGTCGCGGACCGGGTAGGCGAGCCCGCAGTCCGCTCCCGTGCAGATCAGCTCGGTCTCCTGCTCCTTGAGCGGGGCGTGGCAGGCCGGGCAGGCGAGGATCTCCAGGAGGCCGGCTTCGAGCGGCATGGGGTGTCCTTCCGAAACGGTGGATGCGGCCTGGTCAGGGTACCGCTGCGGGGAGCCCGGTGCCGGGGCGCGCCCACGGTTCGTGAGGCGCGCGGAGCGCCCGGGTGGACCTCCCTGCCCGGTGTCCGCGCCCGTCCCCGTCCCGGCCGGCCGCCGTCGGCCCGCCGTCTACGGAGCGCCGACTGCGGATCCCGGACCGCCGGCCGGCTGCCGACCGGCGCCGACCGGCTGACGGCGGCCGGCGCGGTGCGCGCCGGACGCGGTCCGTGTCCCCCCGGCCTCCCGGGGTGGTCCGGGTGGGGTCAGGCCCTGATGATCTTCAGGACCTCGTCGCGGATCCTCGTCATCGTCGCCTCGTCGCGGGCCTCGGCGTTGAGGCGGAGGAGGGGCTCGGTGTTGGAGGGACGGACGTTGAACCAGGTGTCCCCGAGGGTGACCGTCAGTCCGTCGAGCTCGTCGACGACCACGCCCTCCCGGCCCTCGTAGGCGGCCCTGACGGCGGCGAGGCGGGCCGCCTGGTCGTCGACCTTCGAGTTGATCTCGCCGGAGCCGGTGTAGCGGTCGTACTCCGCGACGAGCCCGGAGAGCGGGCCGTCCTGGCCGCCGAGCGCGGCGAGGACGTGGAGGGCGGCCAGCATGCCGGTGTCGGCGTTCCAGAAGTCGCGGAAGTAGTAGTGCGCGGAGTGCTCGCCGCCGAAGATCGCGCCGGAGGCGGCCATCTCGGCCTTGATGAAGGAGTGGCCGACGCGGGTGCGGACCGGGGTGCCGCCGTGCTCGCGGACGACCTCCGGTACCGACCAGGAGGTGATGAGGTTGTGGATGACCGTGCCGCCGCCGTTCTTGTCCAGCTCGCGCGCGGCGACCAGCGCGGTGATCGCGGACGGGGAGACCGGCTCGCCCCGCTCGTCGACGACGAAGCAGCGGTCGGCGTCGCCGTCGAAGGCGAGGCCCAGGTCGGCGCCCTCCTCGCGGACGCGCTTCTGGAGGTCCACGATGTTCGCCGGGTCGAGCGGGTTGGCCTCGTGGTTCGGGAAGGTGCCGTCCAGTTCGAAGTACATCGGGACGAGTTCCAGCGGCAGACCGGAGAACACGGTGGGCACGGTGTGCCCACCCATGCCGTTGCCCGCGTCGACGACGACCTTCAGGGGGCGGATCGAGGTCAGGTCGACGAGCGAGCGGAGGTACGCCGCGTAGTCCTCCAACGTGTCGCGCCCCGTGATCGTTCCGGGCGTGGCGTCCGAGGCCGGGGCGCCGGAGTCGAGCCAGGTCTCGGCGAGCCGGCGGATCTCGGAGAGGCCGGTGTCCTGGCCGACGGGGGCCGCGCCCGCCCGGCACATCTTGATGCCGTTGTACTGGGCCGGGTTGTGCGAGGCGGTGAACATGGCGCCCGGGAGGCCGAGCGCGCCCGACGCGTAGTAGAGCTGGTCCGTGGAGCACAGGCCGATCTCGGTCACGTCGACCCCGCGCGCCGCGGCACCGCGCGCGAAGGCGCGGGAGAGGCCGGGGGACGACGGCCGCATGTCGTGCCCGATCACGATGGCGTCCGCTCCGGTCACCTGGACGAAGGCGGCGCCGAACAGCTCGGCGAGCGGCTCGTCCCACTGGTCCGGGACCACACCGCGTACGTCGTACGCCTTCACGAGCTGCGACAGATCAGCAGTCACGGCCAACCCTCCAGGAGTCCACTTCGGTCGTCCCAAAACTACCCGTCCGGGTCGGCGGCCGGCGGCGCCCGGCGCGAGCGACGCGCGTCCCCGCTCAGGGCTGCGTTCGCCCGGAGAACTCCGGGAGGGGCGTCGGACGAAGTGCCGGCGCCGGGGAGGTTCATGACGCGGGCGGGGCCGGCGCGGACGTCACGGTCGGGATCGCGGGCCCCAACCGGCGGACGGCCGCGGGCCGTTCCCGGGCCGCGGCCGCGCGCGTGCGGTACGGCGACCGGGGCGGCGGCCAAGGGGGCGCCGATGTCGGCGAGTTGCGCGGAGGCACGGTTCGGGGCGGCGGACCTGACGGCGGCGCGGGACGCCTGGGTGCCGGATGCGGACGGTCGTCCGGCTACGCCCGCAGGGCGTCGGCGGTGATCCGCGGGATCGGGAGGGGCCGGAGGCGGCGCTGGGGAGGGGCCGGAGGCGGCGCTGGGGAGCGTCCGGCCGACCGGCCTGCCGCGGGGCGAGGCGGGCGACCGGCGAGGCCGTCAGAAGGCCCGTCAGGCCCGCCGGGTGGGCTTCGGGCCGGGCGCCGCCGGGCAGGATCGGTGCGGCGAGGCGCACGGGTGCGGCAGGAGGGTTCGGCGCGGCAGGGAGGGCTGGGCTCAGTTCTCCGGCGAGCGCAGGATCCGCAGGTGGCCGCGGCGCGCGACCTCCATCGGGTCGGCCGAGCGGGCGCTGCCGCCCGCCTCCGCCGCGCGCTTCTGCGGACGGGCCGCCTCGCGCACCGCGTTCGCCAGTGCCTCCAGATCGTCGCCGCTGGGGCGGGCGGGGCCGGAGGAGTCGGCGAGGCGGACGACCTCCCAGCCGCGCGGCGCGGTGAGGCGCTCGGAGTGCTCGGCGCACAGGTCGTAGCAGTGGGGCTCGGCGTAAGTGGCGAGGGGGCCGAGGACCGCGGTCGAGTCGGCGTAGACGTACGTCAGCGTCGCGACGGCGGGACGGCCGCAAGCGGTGCGCGAACAGCGACGTACAAGGCTCACGACGTTGGACGGTACCGCACTCTTGAGCGGGCCGCGACGACTCTCCCCCAGGTCACCCCACCGTGTCGTGCTGTGAGACGCCCCACACCGCTTTCGGGGCATCGGACCCTGACCTGGGGTGACATCGGGTGCCGGGATACCGAACAGGCCTGAAGCCGGTCACCACTTGGTGCGAATCATGCCAATTGCCATGCCGTACACGGCCTTGGAGAGATATGGAATCGAGCTCAATCTCGACGGGAACGCTCATCGGCCGTCATCCGGAGGACAGGACGGGCCGGGACGTCCGTCCGCCCGTCCGTCGGCGACCGGCGCGTGGGGCCGGGCGGCCGGACCCGGCGGGGACTACTCTTCGTCAGTGATGGACAACCCCGTACCGCCCCGTGCCGCAGCAGCAGGTCCCCGTCGTCGTGACCGCCACGGCAGGGGCATGCGCGGCCCCGTGGCACCGCCCCAGGTACCGCTCGCGGCGAGCCGTTCCGAGGTCTTCGCCGACCTCGTGCAGGACTCCGTGGAACGGCTGGAGCGACGCTGGCCGCAGCTCGCGGACATCGACTTCATGGTCCTCGAAGTGCCCCGCCTGGAGCGCTCGGGCGACGGCTGGAGCGACGAGGCGGTACCGCTGGGCGGCACGATCGCGGCGCGCGAGGGGCGTCCCGCGCGCGTGGTCGTCTACCGCCGTCCGATCGAGATCCGCACCAAGGGACGCGACGAGCGCGCCGCCCTGGTGCACGAGGTCGTCGTGGAACAGGTCGCGGAACTGCTGGGCCTGACACCGGAGACGGTCGACCCGCGCTACGGCGAGGACTGAGGACCGCCCGGGAACGGCCGCGCCGGCCCGGGCGGATCCCCCTGTCCGGTCACTGCTCGAGCAGCACCGAGAGGTCCTGCTCGGCGTTCGGCACCGAGACCGTCCCCCGGTCGTCCGGGAGGCCCTGGACGGTGAAGGCGGGAACACCGTCCTCGGTCGTCGAGAGCATCCGGGAGGCGTAGACCCGGCCGCCGGAGACCGGCTCGACCGTCAGGGCGTACGTGCCCTTCAGACCGCCCGGGACGGGCGCCTCGACGTTCTGGGTGGTCCCGCCCTTGATGGTGAACGTCTTCGACACGGCCGTACCGCCCTCGCTGCCCGCGGACGCGGTGACCTTGATCCTGGCCCCCTCGCCGGGGGCGGTCACGGCGAGCGTGGTCCCCTTGGCGGTGTTGCCCGCGACCGTCGCGCGCCCGCCGACCGCAGCGGTGGCCGGGATGAACGCGGTCTCCTGCTCCGCGCCCTTGCCCCTCACCACCCGCAGGGCGGCGACGACCGGCGCGGACGAGCCGGTCGGGGAGAGCACCAGGGAGCCCGCCTCCCCTCGGGTGACCTCCCCGAGGTCAATCGCCGCGGTCATGCCGGCCTTCACGTGCAGCGTCTCGCTCCCCGCCGGGGTGATCGTCCCCGAGGGCGAGGCGAGACGGACCTTCAGGTCGGCGTCCGTGTCACCGGGCGCGAAGGCGACCAGGCGCACGGAGGTGGCGTCCTTGGGGATGCCCGGCATGACCAGGGTGTCGGCGGGGTCGGCGGAGGCGGCCAGCCAGTCGCCGCCGGTCTTGGCGTCGAGTGCCTGGACGGCCGCTCCGACCCGGCCGCTGCGGACCTTCACGTGCACGGTGAGGTCGGCCTGCGGATCGCCGGTCAGCGTGTTCAGCAGGATCGGTTCGCTGGCGTGCGCCTGGACCGTGATCCCGTCGGCCACCGTGGACTTGAGCGTGCCGTCCTTGCCGTACAGGTCGATGTCGACGACCGCGGCGGCATCGTCCGGGTTCGTCAGGTGGACGTAATCGGTGCGCTGCTCGGCGGTGCTGACGCCCGGGAACCAGAACTCGGTGTCGGGAGCGGTGCAGTTGACGCCGAGCAGGCCGCGTCCGGTACCCGCGGCGACCTCCGTGGTCTCCTGGACCGTCCAGCCGGGCGCGAACTTGCCCGACGCGACGCCGACGAGGGCGGGCGTGTCGGCGCCCGAGGTGTCGCCGGACGCCGGCTTGCCGGGCTCCTTCGGCTTGACGACGGGCCCGGTGGCCCCGGTGCCGCTCTTCTTGCCGTCGGCCGTTCCCGACTCTTCCGCCGACTCCTCGGCCGCCGCCTGGAGTTGGGCCTTTCCGCTGTCGCTCGCACCCTCCACGACGGGTGTGAAGGACGTGTACACGGTGTCCGCGATGTCGGACGCGCTCGGCTGCGGGCAGAGCAGGCTGGTGCGCTCCACGGGCAGCCGCGCGGCCGCGGCGGACGCGCTGTCGCCGGAGGTGCCGGGCGGGTTGAGGGTCGCGTACCCGGTGACGGCGGCGAGCGCGGTCGCCGCCGCGATCAGGGACAGGGTGGTGCGGTTCACTGATGGCTCCCGTCGGGGCGCTCACTGTCGGTGCCGTGCGGGGGCCGCGTGGGATCGTACGCGGGATCGTAGCCCTGCTCGTCCGTGTCGTAGCCCTGGCCCCGGGAATCGAAGGGCCCGCCGTTCGCGTCGTAGCCCTGGCCGTAGTTCTGGTCGTACGCCGCCGTGCCGCCGTAGGCGTACGGGTCGTACTGGCCGCCCTGGTAATCCGCCTGGTACGGCTGCTCGTAGGCGCCCGCGGGGTATCCCTGCCCGCCCTCGTACCGCTCGCCGCCGTAGCCGTCGTACTCGGCGTTCGCGTAGCTCGGGGTGTCCCACTCGCCGTACGCGGGCTGATGCGGCACTGCGACGGCCGGTGCCTCCTGGTCCTCGTCCTCGTACTCGTCCGCTTCGGCGTCGGCGTCGGCGTCGGCGTTCACGGGGAAGTCCTCGTCGGACTCCGGGTCCTCCTCCGGACCTGCGGACTCCGCCTCGGCCTGGGCGCGCAGACGGCGGGCGCGGCGGCCGTCGCCCGTCAGGTCCTCGGCGGACACGGGCTGCTGCTCCTCGGGGAGGTCGTCGTCGACGTCCCGGCGCCGCCCCGGGAGGGCGAGCACCACGAGGACCAGGGCGAGGGCGCCCTGGGCCCACAGCCAGGCCGTGTGGCTCAGCGGTGCCTCGAACGTGACGTCCAGCCTGCCGCCGGTGGCGGGCAGTTGGAAGCCCTGGGCCCAGCCGTCGACCGTGGTGCGGGTGAGCGGCCTGCCGTCGAGGGTCGCCGTCCAGCCGGCGTCGGCGCTGTCGGCCAGGCGCAGGACGCGGTCGCCGTTCCCGGCCGGGATCGTGGTGTGCACCTCGACCGGGCCGGCCGCGATGGACTCCGGGTCGCCGGACCCGGGAACGATCGCGGCACGCGAGACCTGCTGGTCGACGCGCCACAGGGCGCTGCCGTCCTGCTGGCTCAGCCGGGACAGGCCCGTGGTGGCGTCCAGGACGCGGCTCACCTCGCGCGGCGAGCCCTTGCGGACCAGGACGTAGCGCACGGCGAAGCCGCCGAGCTGGTCGGCCTGGTCGGCGCCGGAACCCGCCATGAGGTTGGCGACGACCTTGTCGAGCTTCTTGTTCTCGCCGCCGGCCGAGGCGAGTTCGGCGTCGCCGAGACGGGCTCCGGAGCCGCGGACGAGGACGTAGCCGACCGAGGCCGGCGAGCGGCTGTCGAGGACGAGCGTGCGGGCCTGGTCGCGGGTGTTGCTCTCCTCGGCGACGAACGCGGGCACCTGCACCGGGTCACGGCGCTGGACGGGGCCGTCGGCGCCGCGGATGATCCATCCGGCGGCGACGAGCAGGGGGCCCGCGGCGCAGGCGAAGGCGATGAGCGCGGCCACCGGCTGGCGCCAGCCGAAGCTCTGCTCGGCGACCCGCGCGCGGGCGCCGTCGGAGCCGACGGCGGCGGCGGCGAGCAGCGCGAGGCCGTACACGAGGGTCGCGGGACCCGCCCAGGTGGAGCGGTTGGACAGGACCGCGAAGACGAGTGCCACGACGGCGACGACCCAGGCGGTCCGGATCCCCGCCTGGCGCTCCGAGCGCAGCAGCGCGGCCAGCGCGGCGAGCACGATGCCGAAGAGCATCAGCGCGCTGACGGTGCCCGGTCCGCCGGGGCCGGCGCCGAGCAGGTCGAGCGCGGAGGCCGCGCCGGTGCCGTAGTCCAGGCCGGCCTGCCGGAAGAAGCCGAACGGCAGCAGGGTCAGCGACCAGGGGGCGAGGACCAGCAGCGGGGTGCCGAGCTGGGCCAGGAAACGCAGCCCGTAGGCGGGGATCTCCCTGCGGCGCACCACGAGGAGTGCGACGCCGAGGACCAGCGCGATGGGCCACACGATCGGGGTGAACGCCGTGGTGAACGTCAGCAGCAGGGCGTACGCCCAGGTCGCGCGCCAGCTCCCGCGAGCCCGGGAACCGTTCGCGAGGCCGCTCGCCGCGATGCCCGCGCGCGCGATGAGCGGCAGCAGGATCGCGAGGACGGCGGTGCCGATGCGGCCGCCGGCGAGCGCGCCGGTGGCGGCCGGCAGGAAGGCGTAGACGACGGACGCCCAGGCGCGCAGGAGGCGGGACTCGACGAGGGGGCGTGAGGCGAAGTACGCGGCGAAGCCGGCCAGCGGCACGGATCCCACGAGGAGCACCGTGACCGCGAGCCCGGTGGAGCCGAGGAGCACGGATGCCAGCAGGGCGACGAGCGCGAGGTAGGGCGGGGCGGAGCTGGTGGAGCCCGCGCCGACCGGATGCCAGCCGTCGAGGTAACGCGCCCACAGGTCGGAGGCGTCGGCGGGGGCGGGCAGCAGCGCACCGCCCGCGAGGGCCCCGCCGCCGAGCAGGTGGCGGCACGCGAGGAGCGAGACGAACAGGAGGACCAGGAACAGCATCGGTCCGGGGTTGCGCGCGATGCGCTTGATCCGGGCGAACTGCTCGATCTCCAGGAAGTCGCCGTCCTCGCCGCCCGGTCCGGACTCGACGGCGCCTCCGTGCCGTCCGGCGCCCGTGGTGGCCTCGGCGTCGGAGCGGCTCGTCAGGCTGCCGGCGACCTGCTCGAAGGTGGCCCGCACGGTGGCGCCCGGAGGCGGGAACAGGGGTCGCAGCTCACCCTTGTCGACCTGCGGCCGGCCGCGCCTGCGCCGCCCGGCGATGATCCGCTCGGGGCGCAGCAGGACGCTCAGGAGGCCGCGGATCTCGTCGACGGCCTGTCCGGGGACCTTGCCCACGAGGTAGGCGAGGGTGCGCAGCAGGGTGCCGAGGACGAGACGGATCAGGATCCAGGGCAGCTGGGCCGTGCGGGCGTTGACGAGGAGGGTGTAGACGGCGCCCGCTTTGTCGACCTTGTGCGGGGACGCGGCGGTGCGGCCCACGCAGTCGACGGCGCGGCGCTCGCGGGAGGCCGCCTCGGCGTGCCGTACGACGGCTTCCGGGGCGACGAGCACCCGGTGGCCGGCGGCCTGGGCGCGCCAGCACAGGTCGACGTCGTCGCGCATGAGGGGCAGTCGGCGGTCGAAGCCGCCGAGTTCCTCGAAGACGTCGCGGCGGATCAGCATTCCCGCGGTGGACACGGACAGGGCGGGGTGCACGTGGTCGTGCTGTCCCTGGTCCTGCTCGCGCCGGTCGAGGCCGGTCCAGCGGCGGCCCGAGTTGGCGATGGTGACGCCGACCTCGAGGAGCTGGCGGCGGTCGTACCAGCCGCGGAGCTTGGGGCCGACGACGGCCACGTCCTGGCCGATCTCGCGTTCGTTCTCCACGACGCGCAGGAGCTGGGCCAGGGCGTCGGGCTCCGGGGCGCTGTCGTCGTGCAGCAGCCAGAACCACTGCTCGGGCTCGCCGTGCGGGAGGTCCGGCATGTCGTAGGCGTCGTCGCGCCAGCTGCGGGTGACGGGGTCCCAGCCGCTCGGGCGCTTGAGGTAGGGCAGGTCGTCCGGGGTCAGCTCGGGGGCGGTCCGGGACACCTCCTCGACGGCCTGGCCGAAGCCGGTGCGCCGCGCCAGGTGCAGCACGCGGTCGTCACCGAGCGCCTCGGTGAGCAGCTGGGCGGACCCGTCCGCGCTGCCGGTGTCGGCCGCCACCGCGTTCTGCACGGGGCGGTCCTGGCCGAGCAGCCCGGCGAGCGCCTGCGGCAGCCAGCGGGCGCCGTCGTGGGAGACGAGCACCGCGGTCACCACGTGGCGCGGGAACTCAGGGGCGGCAGCGGGGTTGCTGGCTGCCGAAAGGCTGTGCACGGACATCGAGGTACGGGCCCCGGTTCGATGGACTGCGGTGGACGTCTGTGTCCGGCGGGGACAGCGGGACGTCTCGGACGAGGGCCCACACTAACGGCTGGGAAAGACGGCGGCCCGCCGCCTGTGGATAACCCACGTGCGACGGGCCGTTCCTTACGTAAGAGTGTGTGCCGTTTGGTCGGGGGCACCCGCGGGTGCGGACCGGTGTTCCGCGTCCGTCCCTCCGTGCGGCGTTTCTCAGACGGCGGCCTTCTTCAGGCGGCGCCGTTCCCGCTCGGACAGACCGCCCCAGATGCCGAACCGTTCGTCGTTGGCGAGCGCGTACTCGAGGCATTCGGAGCGGACTTCACAGGCGAGGCAGACCTTCTTGGCCTCGCGGGTGGAGCCGCCCTTCTCGGGGAAGAAGGACTCGGGGTCGGTCTGTGCGCACAGCGCGCGCTCCTGCCAGCCGAGCTCCTCGTCCGCGTCGTCGACCAGCAGTTGCTGCACCAGCTCGGTCATGTGCGCCCCTCGTCCGTCTTTCGCGTCCCCGTGATGCTGCCGTTACCGATGACGGCTGAACGACACGAGTGAAATTACAAGTGTGCCGATCCGGGCCAGTCAAGCCGAGATCTGCTATTGGGCCCCTTATTCACTCTGCGGAACCAAGGCTATGCGGAAAGTGTTCAAATCGGCATAAACCATGACAGCCCAAGAGGTCCAGGTCAGACGCCCCCTTCTCCACGAAGGAGGACGTCCAGGTGTTCGATCTCGTTCCGACGCAGACCCCGAAGCGAATCGGATCACATTTAGATCACGGGTCCGCGGCGAGGTTTGTTCACCCGGTTGTGCGCCATGTGTCCCGGGAGTCGCCTGAACAAACCTTTCGCCTGCCAGGTGAACCGGATGAGGTGAAACATATTCCACATACCGGACACACAGTTGACAGTCGAGGTGTGAACCGCTCTCCTTGTGGGCATGCTCGCGAACTTGGCACTCACCTCGACCCGCACCGCCGGGTCCCTCGGTGCTGCCCACGCGCGCTGTAGCTGTTGTTGCTGTTCCAGCTGTTGAGCCCTACCGCGCTCCGGCTGCCTCGCCGCCACTGAGGCGAAATCCCGCCCCATCGGGGCCACTGCCCGCACCAGGGCTCCTCCCCGCCCCCACCCGGGCGGACCCCCGCCCGCGACCCGGGCGGAAACGGCAAGCGACACCCCAGCACTCTCCCGCCGAGGAACCACCGCATCCATGAACAGCGACAGCGACCTCCAGATCGCCGGCGACATCCTCGAAGTCCCGCACCTGCTCCAGCCGCCGCGTGAACACCCCTCCACCGTGGCCGAGTTCGCCGGCCTGGCGCGTTCCATCGCCGCCGACCGCTCCCAGTGGGAGCACCTCGTCCGCTACGACGCCGCCTCGCGCTGGTACCACCGGCTGCGCACGGGGCCCGGCTACGAGGTGTGGCTCCTGTCCTGGGTGCCCGGGCAGGGCAGCGGGCTGCACGACCACGGCGGCTCCTCCGGCGTGCTGACGGTCCTGGACGGCGCGCTGACCGAGCGCACCGAGCGGGGCACGCGCTCCCTGGACTCCGGCGCGCAGCGCGTGTTCGCGCCGGGCTATGTCCACGAGGTCGTCAACGACACGCTCGAACCGGCCGTCAGCCTGCACGTCTACTACCCGGGCCTCACCGAGATGCCGATGCACGCGGCGCGTTGCGCGGTCGCCGAAACGGTGTGACGCCTCCGCCCCTAAGAGCGGACCGTCCCACCGGGGTCCCGTGACCGGCTGACACGTTGTCGTACCCGCCTGCGAGACTGAACCCCATGCGCATTGTGGTTCTGGCAGGCGGTATCGGTGGTGCACGGTTCCTGCGTGGTCTCCGGCAGGCCGTGCCGGACGCGGACATCACGGTCATCGGCAACACCGGCGACGACATCCACCTCTTCGGGCTGAAGGTCTGCCCGGACCTCGACACGGTGATGTACACGCTCGGCGGCGGCATCAACGAGGAACAGGGCTGGGGGCGGGCCGACGAGACCTTCCACCTGAAGGAGGAGCTCGCGGCGTACGGACTCGGACCCGAGTGGTTCGGGCTCGGCGACCGGGACTTCGCGACGCACATCGTGCGGACGCAGATGCTGGGCGCGGGCTATCCGCTCAGCGCCGTCACCGAAGCCCTGTGCGACCGGTGGAAGCCGGGCGTGCGGCTCATCCCCATGTCCGACGACCGGGTCGAGACCCATGTCGCCGTCACGCTGCCGGAGGGCGACCCGGCCGGGGCCGGCGAGCGCAAGGTGATCCACTTCCAGGAGTACTGGGTCCGGCTGCGGGCCTCCGTGCCGGCCGAGGCGATCGTGCCGGTCGGCGCCGAACAGGCGAAGCCCGCTCCCGGGGTGCTGGAGGCCATCGCCGAGGCGGACGTCGTCCTCTTCCCCCCGTCCAACCCCGTGGTCTCCGTCGGCACGATCCTCGCCGTGCCCGGCATCCGCGAGGCCATCGCCGAGGCGGGCGTGCCGGTCGTCGGCCTCTCCCCCATCGTCGGTGACGCGCCCGTGCGCGGCATGGCCGACAAGGTGCTGGCCGCGGTGGGCGTCGAGTCCACCGCCGCCGCGGTCGCCGAGCACTACGGCTCGGGCCTGCTGGACGGCTGGCTCGTCGACACGGTCGACGCCCCGTCCGTGGAGCGCGTCGAGGCGGCCGGCATCCGCTGCCGCGCCGTCCCCCTGATGATGTCCGACCTCGACGCGACGGCCCGGATGGCACGGGAGGCGCTGGCGCTGGCGGAGGAGGTACGGACGCCGTGAGCACCGAAGGCGCGGACGCCGGGAACACCCCCGGGGCGGCGGTTCCCGGCGGGGAACACCGGGAGCGGCCGGGCGACGCGGGCTACCGGGTCTGGGCACTGGACGGACTTCCCGAGGTGCGTCCGGGGGACGACCTGGCGAAGCTCATCGCGGCGGCCGGGCCCGCGCTCGTGGACGGGGACGTGCTGCTCGTCACCTCCAAGATCGTCTCGAAGGCCGAGGGCCGGATCGTCGAGGCCGCCGACCGGGAGGCCGCCATCGACGCCGAGACCGTCCGGGTCGTGGCCCGGCGCGGGACCCTGCGGATCGTCGAGAACCGGCAGGGGCTCGTGATGGCCGCCGCCGGGGTCGACGCCTCCAACACCCCGGCCGGGACGGTGCTGTTGCTGCCCGAGGACCCCGACGCCTCCGCGCGGGCGATCCGCGAGGGGCTGCGGGACGCCCTCGGTGCCGACGTCGGTGTCGTGATCACGGACACCTTCGGGCGGCCCTGGCGCGCCGGGCTCACCGATGTCGCCATCGGCGCCGCGGGCGTCCGGGTGCTGGACGACCTGCGCGGCCGCACCGACGCCCACGGCAACCCGCTGAACGCGACCGTCGTGGCCACGGCCGACGAACTCGCCGCCGCGGGCGACCTGGTCAAGGGCAAGGCCTCCGGGCGGCCCGTCGCCGTCGTGCGGGGGCTGGCGCACCTGGTGGCCGAGGGGGACGGCCCGGGAGCGGGGGCGATGGTGCGCGCCGCGCGGGACGACATGTTCCGCCTCGGCACCTCGGAGGCCGTACGGGAGGCCGTGACCCAGCGTCGTACGGTACGGGCCTTCACCGACGAGCCCGTCGACCCCGGCGCGGTGCGCCGCGCGGTCGCGGCGGCGGTGACCGCTCCCGCGCCGCACCACACGACGCCCTGGCGGTTCGTGCTCCTGGAGTCCGCCGCATCACGGACGCGGCTGCTCGACGCGATGCGGGACGCGTGGATCGCGGACCTGCGGGGCGACGGGAAGAGCGAGGAGTCCATCGCCAGGCGGGTCCGCCGGGGCGACGTGCTGCGCAACGCGCCGTACCTCGTGGTGCCGTGTCTGGTCATGGACGGCTCGCACACGTACGGCGACGCCCGGCGGGACGGCGCCGAGCGCGAGATGTTCGTGGTCGCCACCGGGGCGGGCGTGCAGAACTTCCTGGTCGCGCTGGCCGGGGAGCGGCTGGGCTCCGCGTGGGTGTCGTCGACGATGTTCTGCCGTGACGTCGTCCGTGAGGTGCTGGAGCTGCCGGACGGCTGGGACCCGATGGGGGCCGTGGCCGTCGGCCACGCGGCGGAGGAACCGAGAGCCCGGCCGGGCCGGGACGCGGACGCGTTCGTCGAAGTGCGCTGATCCGGCGGGGCGCCTTCGCGATCGGAGGTGAGGGCGCGCTTCCGGCCGGGGCCGGAACACGCCGGTCCGGCTCGGGACGGGCGGGGCTTCGGGGCTTCGGGCTTCTCGTGGTGTGGGGAGCGCCTACCCTCGTAGGGCAGCCCGAGTATCTCTAGGACCTCATCCGTGTCTGGACGTTTCGCCCCCCGGCCGACGCGTACGACCGTGCGCGGCGGACACGTCGTGGTGCCCGGCGGGGTGCCCCGCCCGACGGCCGAACCCGGACGCGTCCGCACCTGGACGCCCCACGGGCCCCTGGACCTCGGGCTCGTGCTCGGTCCGCTGCGGCGCGGCCCGGGCGATCCGACGTTCCGCACGACCCCCGACGGCTCCGTGTGGCGGACCAGCCGTACGCCCGCCGGACCGGCGACGCTGCGGGTCGCTCTGCACGGCGGGGTGGCCCGGGGCACGGCCTGGGGACCCGGGGCCGAATGGCTGCTCGACCGGCTCCCCGACCTGCTCGGCGCCGCCGACGACCCGGAGGCCTTCGAGCCGCGGCACCGGCTGGTCGCGCTCGCCCGGCACCGGCGGCCCGGTCTGAGGCTGGTGCGGACCGGGCTCGTGATGGAGTCGCTGATCCCGTCCGTCCTGGAGCAGAAGGTCACCACCGACGAGGCGTACCGGGCGTGGCGGCTGCTCGTCCGGAAGTTCGGGGATCCGGCGCCGGGGCCCGTTCCCGAGCGGATGTCCGTCATGCCCGCGCCGCGGACGTGGGCGCTGATCCCGTCCTGGGAGTGGCACCGGGCCGGGGTCGACGACAAGCGGGCCGCCACGATCCTGCGGGCCGTGCGGGTCGCGGCGCGGCTGGAGGAGGCCGTCGGGCTCGATCCCGTACGGGCGCGGCGGCGGCTGGAGCTGGTGCCCGGTGTCGGGCCGTGGACGTCGGCGGAGGTCGTGCAGCGCAGTCACGGCTCGGCGGATTCCGTGACCGTGGGGGATCTGCATCTGCCGGGGATCGTCGGGTACGCGTTGGCGGGGGACCGGGACGCGGACGACTCCGTCATGCTGGAGTTGCTGGAGCCGTACGCGGGGCAGCGGCATCGGGCCGTTCGGTTGATCCTGCTGGCCGGGCGTACGCCGCCGCGGCGGGCGCCGAAGATGCCGCGTACGGACATCGGGCTGCTCTAGGCGGGCGGCGCCGCCGTCTCCGGCCGCCCCGCGCTGTCGCCGGCCGGCCCTTGCGGCTCTCACGGCCGTCGGCCCCCGTACGGACAGACGGTTTTCGCCCCCTCCGCCCCTACCCGACCCCTAGCGGGGGCTCCGCCCCCGGACCCCCGCTCCTCAAACGCCGGAGGGGCTGGACTTTCCCGGCCGGGACTGGATTTCTCCTGGTCGGGGCCGGACTTTCCCCGGCCGGGGTCGGAAGCGGGGTGGACCGGAGGGATGAGGTGTCCCTCCGGCCGGGGGTGGGGCGGTTACTGGTCCGACGAGAAGCGCACGGCTGATGCCGGGAGTCGGGCGTCGCACCAGACCCGGACTCCCTCGCGGAGTTCGTTGTCGGGGCCGACGACCGCGCCGTCGCCGATGACCGCGCCGGTCAGGACGGTGCGCTCGCCGATGCGGGCGCCCGCGCCGACGAAGGAGTCGGTGACGACGGCGCCGGGCTCGACGACGGCGCCGGCCAGGACGGTGCTGCCGGTGATCCGGGCACCCTCGCCGATGCGGGCGCCCTCGCCGACCACCGTGCCGCCGGTGAGCTTGGCGTCGGGGGCCACGACGGCCGCGGGCAGGACCAGGCGGTCGCCGCAGCGGCCGGGGACGGCCGGGGACGGGGCGCGCCCGAGCACCAGGTCGGCGGAGCCGCGGACGAATGCCTGCGGGGTGCCCAGGTCCAGCCAGTAGGTGGAGTCCACCATGCCCTGGAGGTGGGCTCCGGCGGCCAGGAGCTCCGGGAAGGTCTCGCGCTCGACCGAGACGGGACGGCCCGCGGGGATCGTGTCGATGACCGAGCGGCGGAAGACGTACGCCCCCGCGTTGATCTGGTCGGTGACGATCTCCTCGGGGCTCTGCGGCTTCTCCAGGAAGGCCGTGACGCGTCCGGTGGCGTCGGTGGGGACCAGGCCGAACGCGCGCGGGTCCTCCACCCGGGTCAGGTGCAGGGAGACGTCCGCGCCCGTCGTCTCGTGGACCGCCACCAGCGCCCGGATGTCCAGACCGGTGAGGATGTCGCCGTTGAAGATCAGGACCGGGTCGTCGGGGCCCGAGCGCAGCCGGGAGGCCACGTTGCGGATGGCGCCGCCGGTGCCCAGCGGCTCCTCCTCGGTGACGTACTCGATGTGGAGGCCCAGCGAGGAGCCGTCGCCGAAGTACGGCTCGAAGACCTCGGCGAGGTAGGAGGTCGCCAGCACGATGTGCTCGACGCCCGCCGCGCGTGCCCGCGCGAGCTGGTGCGTGAGGAAGGGGACCCCGGCCGCGGGGACCATCGGCTTGGGCGTGCGCACGGTGAGCGGGCGCAGCCGGGTGCCTCTGCCGCCGACCAGGAGGATCGCTTCTGTCACCTGTCGTCTCTGCTTCCTGCCGGGACCGGCCGAACTGTCTTTCGGCCGGCCAGTGTATGCAGACCTTGCGATGGCGCCCTCGACGGCCGTGCGGTGTCCTTCGACGGGCTTCTGCCGTGACTTCAGGTGATCCCTGCCGGCCCGGTCCGGCCGGTCCGCCGCCGGCCGTGCCGGGCGGCCGTGCGGCGGGGCCGGGGCCTGTCCGGCGGTTCGCGACGTCGCCCGCAGGGGCGACCCGGCGGCGTCGGCCCATGGCCGGGGTCGCCCCTTGCCCGGAGGGTTCGGGGACCCCGTGACGCCGCGAGGCCGCCCTTCGGGCGACGACGGGAATTTGACGACAGGCCCTAGCGGCCCTGGTAGCGGGCCGCGGTCGTCCTGGCGGAGCCGAGCTTGCCGTAGAGGAGCCGTCCGGGGCACTCCGTGGCGAACCCGTCCCGATGGCCGGAGATCACGTTCAGTCGTACGTTCTTTCCTTTTCGGTAGAGATTGCCACCGGCCGACTTCAGGTATGTCTTGCCACGCGGATTGGCCCCGTACAGACCGAGTTTCCACGCCGTGAGCCGGGAGATCGCCTTGAGCGCGGCGTCGGTGGGCTTCGTGGCGCCGAACGTGCCGATCACGGCGATGCCCATGCTGTTCGTGTTGAACCCGCGGGTGTGGGCGCCCATGACCGCCTTCGTGACGCCTCCCGCGCGGCCCTCGTAGATGTTGCCGCACTTGTCGACGAGGAAGTTGTAGCCGATGTCGCGCCAGCCGCTGCTCACGACGTGATAGCGGTAGATACTGCGGATGACCGAAGGCACTTGTGAGCAGGCGTACTTGTTGCCGGACGCGGTGTGGTGCACGAAGGCCGCCTTGACCGTCCTCGTGTAGAGGAAGCCGCGCTCGCGCAGGTTCTCGTTCGCGCCCCAGCCGTGCCGCGTGACGATCCGGGGGCGCGGTCCGATGTACGGCGCCACGCGCCGCTCGGCCTTGCCGCCCGGGAAGTACGTACGCTCCGTCTCGCCCCGGGAGAGCGCGGGGATCACGTTGGCCCGCGCGCTCTTGCCGTCCTTCACGCCCGCGTGCGCGCTCCCGCGCATGCTCCTGGCGCGCAGGCCCGAGGGTGCGCTCCCGGCCCTCCCCGCCGTCCCCGCGGTCCGCTCGTCCCGGTCCGGGGGGTCCCCGCCGGGGTCGACGAGTTCGAGGCGCAGACCGCCGGGCAGCGGCGCGGCGGCCGCGCGCCCGCCCTCGGGGTCCTCTCCGGCGTCCTCCTCCCGATCCGGGCCGTACGCGGCCTCCCGCGCCTCCCGCTCCGCCTCGACGCGGACCTCGACGCCGTCCGAGTCCCCCACCCACAGGGGAGCGGTGGAGCCGTGCGCCCTGCCCGACGCGCTCTCGGCCGTGTCCGGGTCGGCGGCGTGCTCGTCGTTGTGGGCCTCCAGGTCCTGCCACGGCGACCAGTCGCCGGTGCCGGTCGCCCGGGTGCGGACCTGGACCCGGCCGTGCAGCTCGGCGTCCGGGTCGTCCCAGACCACGCCGACCAGGGAGAAGGGCCGTACGTCCCGGCGGGTGAGGCCCTGGGCCGAGGCGGTCGGTCCGAGGGAGCGTCTGCGGGTGAGGGGAACGAGGGGCAGCGACTGGGTGCTGCCGGGGAGGGCGGTCTCCGATGTCCGTCTCGACGGCCCGGCCTGTGCAGGGGTGGCGGGCAGGGCGAGCGGAAGGGCGAGTGCGGCCGCGCAGGTGACGCCGACCGAGGAAGCAAGGAATCCACGCATGCTCCTGATCCTGGACATAGTCATACATATCTGTCCATCGCGGAATTGACGGACCGTCGGACGCGCTGAGCCGAACCGGTGGCGCGCTCGGTCCGTGCCGCGCGGCGCCCCCGCGTACGCTTGCGCGCGTGAAAGCCACCGACCGCACCCCTGCCGACCTGCTGCGATCCGCGCTCTCCGAGGACCCCGCGCGTCCCTTGGTGACCTTCTACGACGACGCGACGGGCGAACGGGTCGAACTGTCCGTGGCCACCTTCGCCAATTGGGTGGCCAAGACCGCCAACCTGCTCCAGGGCGAGATGTCCGCCGAGCCCGGTGAGCGGGTCGCGCTGCTGCTGCCCGCTCACTGGCAGACGGCGGTGTGGCTGCTCGCCTGCTCCTCGGTGGGCGTCGTCGCGGATCTCGGCGGGGACCCGGCGGCCGCCGACCACGTCGTCGCGGGCCCCGGCCGCTTCGACGCCGGGCTCGCCTGTTCCGGTGAGCGCGTCGCCCTCTCCCTCGCGCCGCTCGGCCGCCGCTTCCCGACGCCGCCCGCGGGGTACGCCGACTACGCCGTCGAGGTGCCGAGCCAGGGCGACCGTTTCGCGCCGTACGCGCCGGTCGACCCGGAGGAGCGGGCGCTGGTCGTCGCCGGGGCCGCGTACACGGGCGCCGAGGTCGTGGAGCAGGCCCGCGCCGACGCTCCCGGGCTGGATCTGACGGGGCCCGGCTCCCGCATCCTGTCGGCGCTCTCGTACGACACCTGGGAGGGCGTGACCGCCGGTCTGTACGCGCCCCTCGCCACCGGCGGGTCCGTGGTGCTGTGCCGCAACCTCGACCTGCTGGACGACGACGCGCTCGCCCGGCGGATCGAGAGCGAACGGGTGACCGCGACGGCCCGCTAGGGCCTGTCCGACCATTCCCGTCGGCGCCCGGAGGGCGGCCCGGCGGCGTGGCGGGCGGCGTGGCGGGCGGCGTCCGCCGCGGCGGGCCGCTCCGGGTGCCGTCCGGGCCGGGCGTCCCCCGTTCGGCCCATCACCGGCCCCCCTCACCTGCCGCTTCGGGACATGGTCGTAGGAGCAGCCAGACACGCTCGTACGCCATGAGGGGTGGTGGTCCCGACGTGACCGACACCACGGGCCATCCCTCCGGAAGCCCGGAGGAGCAGGGACGGGGAGCGTCGCCCACCGGGGCGGGGCGCAGGCGGCGGCGCTGGCTGCGCTGGACGGCGACCGGCGCCACCGTGGTGGTCCTGGGCGCCGTGGCGGTCGGCTGGGCCGCGTACGAGAAGCTGAACGGGAACATCACGGCCGACGACGACGCGGCGGCCGAGCTCGCCCGCTACGAGCGGGAGAGGCCCACCGCGCTGGTGCGTGACGCGCAGAACATCCTGCTGATCGGGTCCGACTCGCGTTCGGGGGCCGGGAACAAGGAGTACGGCCGCGACTCGGGGACGGAGCGGTCCGACACCACGATCCTGCTGCACCTCGCAGCGAACCGGCGCAGCGCGACCGCCGTGTCGCTGCCCCGCGACCTGATGGTGGACGTGCCGGGCTGCCGGCGCCCCGACGGGACCCGCACCGACCCCATGTTCGCGATGTTCAACTACGCCTTCGAGGTGGGCGGCTCGGCCTGCACGATCCGGACCGTCGAGAAGCTCACGGACATCCGCGTCGACCACCACATGGTGGTGGACTTCCACGGCTTCAAGGACATGGTCGACGCCGTGGACGGCGTCGAGGTGTGCCTGAGGGAGCCGATCGACGACAAGGCGGCGAAGCTGAGGCTGCCCGCGGGCAAGGTGGTGCTCGACGGCGAGCAGGCGCTCGGCTACGTGCGCGCCCGCAAGAGCATCGGCAACGGCAGCGACACCGACCGCATGGACCGCCAGCAGAAGTTCCTCGGCGCGCTGATCGGCAAGGTGCGCAGCGACGACGTCCTGCTCAACCCGGCGAAGCTGTACCCGGTGCTGGACGCGGCCACCTCCTCGCTGACCACCGACCCGGGGCTCGCGAGCCTGCGCGGTCTGTACGACCTGGTCCGCGGCGTGCGCGACATCCCCACGGACGGCATCCAGTTCCTGACCGTGCCCCGGAGGTCCTACGTCCTCAACGCCAACCGGGACCAGCTCGTGGAGCCCGCGGCGGAACGGCTCTTCGAACGGCTGCGCGCGGACGAGCCCGTCGTGGTCGCGAAGGAGCCGCCCGCGGGGCCGGCCCACGGCCGGTCACCGCATTCCGCGAGCCCGTACGGAAACTCCTTCCGCAACTACGAAGAGGAGTCGGACGGCGACGGAATGTCGACGGCAATAGGGGCCGCCCTCCTCTCCGGCACACCCGATCCGGCCCCCACTTTCCGCGGCAACACGGCGGCCCAGGGCGCCTGCGAGTAAAGCGCACACCAAGCCGGGGAACATCCGAGCTAAGAAGTCTCTGAAAATGGGGCGGAATGCCCGGTTGTAGGAACGTTGAATTTGTCACGGCCGTCGCTGGACGCTGAACTGGGCGGATAGTGTGAGCGATCCGGTGCACCCGGCCCACGAGGTCCGTCCTGGGGTCGCGCACTGCTTGACCGAGACCCGAGCGCCTTTTGAGGGGGAAAGGGCGCCGCGTGGCCCCGACGGAGGATTCAGACAACCGTGGACGCGCAAGGCCGTAGGCGGGCGGACAACATCGATCCCGCAGACCAGTGGGTGCTCAACCCGAACACCGGTGAATACGAACTGCGACTGCCCCCTTCCGGAGCGCAACCGGGCGTGCCGCGGCCTCGGAGGGGTGCCCCCTCCACGGCGACGCGCACGCGCAGCGCGCCGGGCCGGGACCGCGCGGCACCGGGACGGGACCGAGAGGCACCGGAACAGGACCGTGAGGCGCTCGGCGCCGACCTGCCGGGACCGCGCCGTCGGCGCGCCGAGCCGCCGGAGCCCCTTCCGGGGCGGCGGCGCGGGCGCACCAAGCCGCCCAAGAAGTCGAAGGCGAAGAAGATACTGCTCTGGACCGGCGGCACCATGGCGCTGGTCCTGGTGGCCGTCTCGGGCGCCGCGTACGCCTACCTCAAGCACCTCGAGGGCAACGTCAACGCGGAGGACGTCGGCAGTTCGGCCAAGAGCAGCTTCAGCAAGGACGAGGCCTTCAACATCCTCATCATCGGCACCGACAAGCGCACCGGTGCGGGCAACGAGGGCTACGGCGACAAGAACAGCGTCGGGCACGCCGACACGAACATACTTCTGCACGTGGCGAAGGACCGGACGAACGCGACGGCGATGAGCATTCCGCGCGACCTCATGGTCGACATCCCGGAGTGCAGGTCGAAGCAGGAGGACGGCACCGAGAAGGTCATCAAGCCTTCGGAGAACGTCCGCTTCAACACCAGCCTCGGCCAGGAGGGCCGCAACCCCGGCTGCACGATGGACACGGTCAAGGCGGTCACCGGCATCACGGTCGACCACTTCATGATGGCCGACTTCAACGCCGTCAAGACGCTGACCAGCGCGGTCGGCGGTGTCGAGGTCTGTGTCGCCAAGGACGTCGACGACGAGGACTCGCACCTCAAGCTCTCCGCCGGCAAGCACACCATCGAGGGCGAGCAGGCCCTGGCGTTCGTCCGCACCCGGCACAGCTTCGGCAACCAGGGCGACCTCGACCGCATCAAGGTGCAGCAGCAGTTCATCGGCTCCCTGATGCGCAAGATGAGCTCCGGCGACACCCTCACCAGCCCCACCAAGCTGTACAAGCTGGCCGAGGCCGCCACCAAGGCACTCACCGTGGACACCGGCATCGGCAAGGTCAACACGCTCAAGGACATGGCCCTGGAGCTGAAGAAGGTGCCGCCGAAGAACATCACCTTCACCACGGTCCCGGTGATAGACAACCCGGCCGAGAAGGTGCACGCCACGGTCGTCGTGCATCCGACGCAGTCGCAGCCGGTCTTCGACGCGATCAAGAACGACGTCTCCTTCACCGCGGTGAAGGAGAAGAAGGCGAAGGAGAAGGCCGCGGTGGCCGCCCGCCTCAAGGGCCCCCGCTCCGCCGCGTCCGAGATCCGCGTCGACATCTACAACGGCGGCGCCGAGGCCGGCTCGGCACAGGAAACTCTCAACTGGCTGCAGAATAATGAGGGCGTGCTCAAGTCCAGCCAGCTGGGCAACGCCGACGCACCTCTGAGCAAGACGACCCTGGAGTACTCTCCCGAGCAGGCCGACCAGGCACGCAAGCTGGCGGATCTCATGGGTCTGTCCGGCTCGGCGATGAAGCCCGGCGAGAGCGAGAAGAACTCACAGGGTCTGCCCGCGATCGTGCTGACCCTGGGCAAGGACTTCAAGGGCGCCGGTGTGCCTTTGACCGCTGCGACGAAGGCGCCGGACGTGGAGAAGTCCACGGCGGACAAGACGGTGTGCGCGAAGTGACTTGACGGGTCCGTCAGGCGTCCTACGGGGCGCGGGCGGCGGCCGGCCCGGAGCGGGAGGGGGGCCGCCCGCGCCGCCGCGGGGGCCCGGTCGGGACGGCCGGGGGGGGCG
>NZ_JBHYPZ010000032.1:30963-116932 GCF_042746485.1 Streptomyces sp. NPDC058751
GCGGTGTCTTCTGCGTCCTGGTCGGCGCCGCCCCGGCGGCGGGGGGGGGGGGGGGCGGCGCCCCCCGCGCCGCGCCCCGCCCCCCCCCCCCCCCCCCGACGGGCCCGTTCGTCAGGCGCAGGGTGGGGAGAGGCTGGGAGATGCCGCAAAGCAGTGTGCGCGGGGAGGGAGCACGGTCACGTGTCCCGCAGGCCGGCGAACTGGGCTGGGACGACAGCATGTACGACGAGGACGGCGAGTCCGTCCGGACGGCGGACGGCGGCCGCGCCCGGCCCGACGGTGACGACGCCCGGCCCGGCGGTGACACCGTGCCGCCCGGCCCGCAGGGCAAGGGCCCGGACGACGGCGACGACGGACGGCACGGGACCCCGGGCCGTCCCCGGCGCAGACGCCGCATACTGCGCTGGTCGGCGCTGGTCCTGTCGGTCCTGATACTCGGCACCGCCGGGGCGGGCTACCTCTACTACCGGCACCTGAACAACAACCTCAAGCAGGACGACCTGAACATCGGCGACGCGAAGGACCGCGCCGCGAAGACGAAACCGAACGCGGCGGGCCAGACCCCGCTGAACATCCTGCTGATCGGTTCGGACGCCCGGAACTCCACCGAGAACCAGAAGCTCGGCGGCGCGAGGGACACCTTCGGCGCTCCGCCCCGGGCGGACGTCCAGATGCTGCTGCACCTGTCCGCGGACCGCACCAACATGTCGGTCGTGAGCATGCCGCGCGACACCCTGCTCCGGATACCCAACTGCACCGACCCGGAAACCGGGAAGACCTACACCGGCAGCACGTCACTGACCATGACGAACGACTCGCTGGGCCGCGGCGGCCCCGGCTGCACGGTCGCGACCTGGGAGAAGCTGACCGACATCCACATCGACCACTTCATCATGGTCGACTTCGCGGGTGTGGTGTCGATGGCCGACGCGATCGGCGGCGTCCCCGTCTGCGTGGACGCCAACATCTACTCGCACACCTCCACCGGTCACGGCTCCGGACTGAAGCTCGAAGAGGGCACGACGTCCATCAAGGGCGAGCAGGCCCTGCAGTGGCTGCGCACGCGGTACGGCTTCGAGGACGGCAGCGACATCGGCCGGACCAAGGCGCAGCACCAGTACATGAACTCGATGGTGCGCCAGCTCCGGGAGAACGCCACGCTGAGCAACCCGGGCAAGCTGCGCGGCCTCGCGGAGACGGCGACCAGCGCGCTGACCGTCGACCAGGGCCTGGGCTCGGTCACCAAGCTCTACGACCTCAGCAAGGAACTGAAGAAGGTCCCGACCAAGCGCATCACCATGACCACCATGCCGTGGGTGTACTCCAGCGACGGCAACCGCGTGCTGCCCAAGCCGACGGACGCGGACAAGGTCTGGCGACTGCTGCGCGAGGACATCGCGCTGGACGGCGCGGACAAGAAGAAGCCCGCGGAGAAGACCTCCTCGGACCCGGCGGCGGACGACGACAAGATCGCGGTGCTGGTGCGCAACGGCACCCGCACCAGCACGCTCGCCCCGGTGCCCGGACGCGCGAGCGCGGTGGGCGAACTGCTCGTCGGCGAGGGGTTCACGCAGGCGAAGGCCGACCCGTCGACGACGTCCGCCGAGGAGGCCACGGTGATCCGCTACCCGAGCGCCGATCTGGAGGGTGACGCCCTGCGGGTCGCCAAGGCCCTCGGGATGTCGACGCACGCGGTGGAGAAGTCGGCGGACGTCTCCGGGGTCACGCTCGTCGTCGGCGCCGACTGGCGGGACGGCACGACGTACGAGGCGCCCGAGGAGGACGACTCGGCTCCCGAGTCCGCGAAGCTCGACAAGGGCTCGGACACCGAAGCCTGCATGCACGTCGACCCGCACTACACCTGGTCGTAGGACAGGCCGAAGGCCGCAAAGCGGTGGGGCCCCTCCCGGATTCCGGGAGGGGCCCCACCGCTTTGCGCCGAGGGCACCCGGCCGCGGACCCCCGCGGCCGGGACGGGCTCAGTTCGAGCCGCTGAGGACCGCGGGACGCCGCGACGCGATGACCTTCCTCGCCAGCGCCTTCGGGCTGGTGAGGAAGCCCCAGCCCCACGACATGTGCATCGTCGCGAGGGCCACGGGGATCTGCAGGCGGGCCTTCGCCGGCAGGCCCTTGCCCGCGGGCAGCGAGCCGAGCCCGATGGCCGCGAGGTAACCGGCCGGGACGACGAACCCCCAGGGCGTCAGCGCCGCGCCGACGACCACGCCCGCCGCGATCGCGCAGACGGCGGTCGGCGGGGCGAGGTAGCGCAGGTTGATGGAGCCCTCGTGGTAGCGGGCGACGACGTGCCGCCAGCGGCCGTAGTCCTTGTACTGCTTGGCGAGCGCCTTGACGGACGGCCTCGGACGGTACGACACCTTCAGCTCGGGCGAGAACCAGATGAGCCCGCCGGCCTCACGGATGCGGAAGTTCAGCTCCCAGTCCTGGGCGCGGATGAACTCCTCGTTGTAGCCGCCCTGCTGCTCCAGCGCCTCGCGCCGGAACACCCCGAGGTACACGGTCTCCGCCCGGCCCGCCTCACCGCCCGTGTGGAAGGCGGCGTTGCCCACGCCGATCTTCGACGTCATGGCGGCGGCGACGGCGTGCTCCCAGTCGTTCTCGCCCTCGGCGTGCATGATGCCGCCGACGTTCTGCGCGCCGGTCTCCTCCAGGAGCCGCACCGCGGTGGCGATGTAGTTCGGGGAGAGCATGCCGTGACCGTCGACCCGCACGACGACGGGGTGCCGGGACGCCTTGATCGCGGCGTTCAGCGCCGCGGGCGTACGGCCGGTCGGGTTCGGCACCGTGTGGACCCTCGGGTCCTCGCGGACGAGTTCGGCCGCGATCTCGTCCGTCCGGTCCGTGGAGGGACCGAGCGCGATCACGACCTCCATCTCGCCCTCGTACCGCTGCTCCAGGATCGCTTGGACGGCCCCGCGCAGATGCCGCTCCTCATTGAGGACGGGCATGATCACAGATACGGCGGGGAACCGCACGTCAGACTTCTCGCTCATCGGAGCTCACGTTACCGCGAACGGGGGACACGGTCGCGCGCCGCCCGGCGTAAGGGCCGGGCCGCAGATCGTATGGGCCTACCGTGCTCACGGATCCCCCTGCCCAGCGGGACGCGGCTCCGTCCGGCCCGCGGAACGCTTCCCTCCCCCGTCCAGCCTCGCGGAGGTGTTCCCCTTGCCCACGCCGCCCCGCTCCCCCGTCCGCCCTCAGCGCCCTCCGCAGCCGTCTCCCGCGCGGCGGCCCGCCCGGCGCTCCGGCGGACGGCCGGTGCGCCCCGTACGGCGCAGGAGGCCGCGCTGGGCCGTGCGGGCGCTGACCACCCTCTCCGTGGTGGTCCTCGCCTCGGCGGGCATCGGGCACGCGGTGCTGAACGGCCTGGACGCGGACATCGCCCGGGTCGACCCGTTCAGGGACATGAAGAACCGGCCCGAGGGCGGGCACGGCATGAACCTGCTGATGGTGGGCACCGACGGCCGGGAGAAGGTCGGCGAGGCGGAACGGCGGAGGTACCGGCTCGGCGGCGCGCCCTGCCGCTGCACCGACACGGTCATGATCGTGCACATCTCGGAGGACCGGGAGCGCGCCAGCATCGTCAGCCTGCCGCGCGACTCCTACGCCGAGGCACCCGCGCACACCGACGCGGTCACCGGCAGACGGCACCCCCCGCACCCCCTCAAACTGAACGCGGCGTACGCGGAGGGCGGCCCGCCCCTGACCGTGCGGACCGTCGAGAAGATGACCCACGTGAAGATCGACCACTACCTGGAGGTCGACTTCACCAGCTTCATGAAGACGGTCGACGTGCTCGGGGGCGTCCGGATCTGCACCGCGCAGCCGCTGAAGGACCGGTACACCGGTCTCGACCTGGCGGCCGGCACGCATCTGCTGCGCGGCGGCCAGGCCCTGCAGTACGTGCGCTCCCGGCACACCGACGGCTCCTCCGACCTCGGCCGGATGAGACGTCAGCAGCGCTTCCTGGCCTCTCTCGTCTCCCGGGCCACGTCGTCCGGGGTGCTGCTGAACCCGATGAGGTTCCGGGACGTGACACGGGCCGTGCTGGGCTCGGTGCGGGCCGACAAGGGGTTCGGCACGGACGAGATGCTGGACCTGGGGCGGGCGATGCGGAACTTCTCCCCGTCCTCGTCCGAGTTCACCACCGTGCCGATCGGACAGATGGCCTACCCCGTCAAGGGCATCGGCTCCACCCTCAAATGGGACGGGCCGAAGGCCAGGAAGCTGTTCCGGGAGCTGCGCGAGGACAAGCCGCTCGCGGCGCCCCGGGCACCGCGCCCGCGGGCCGTCCAGGTCGCGGTGGCCCCGCAGCAGATCCGGGTCCAGATCGAGAACGGGACCTCCACGGCGGGTCTCGGCAAGCGGGTCGACGGCGCGCTCGCCGCCACCGGGTTCCGGACCACGGGCCGGCCCACGACGGGCCATGGCGCGACGATCCGGCGCACCGTCATCGCGTACGACCCCCGCTGGGACCGCTCGGCGAAGTCCCTCGCCGCCGCCCTGCCCGGCTCCGAGATGCGCGCCGTCCCCGGGCGGGGTCCCCTGCTGAAGGTGATCGCCGGTGCCGACTTCAAGCGGGTGACCCGGGTACGGGCCGAGGATCCCACCCAGGGCGGGCCCGGGGTGGTGACGGGGGACCAGGTGGTCTGCCCCTGACCCGGCCGCCGGCGGAGCGTTCCCGGCCCGGCCGCCGGAACCGCCCCGAGCCGAACGGCGGGTGCTGGTGCCGCAGCAGGCACTAGTCGTCGAGGCCCTCCGCCGCGCGCTTCTCGCGGAGTTCCATGATCGCGCGGCGGCGGGCCAGCCGGTGGGTGCGGCGGATCTGCGCCTCCTGGAAGCGGCGCTCGTCCCGCTCGGTCTCGGTGATGACCGGCGGCACCCGGCGGGGCTTGCCGTCGGCGTCGACGGCGGCGAAGACGAGGTAGGCCGAACCGACCTGCTGAGGCGGGGTGGACTCGTTCCAGCGCTCGGCCAGGACCCGCACGCCGACCTCCATCGAGGTCCGCCCCGTCCAGTTGACCTGGGCCTTCACATGGACCAGGTCGCCCACGCGGACGGGTTCGAGGAAGGCCATCTCGTCCATCGAGGCGGTGACGGCGGGTCCCCCGGAGTGCCGCCCCGCCACGGCGCCCGCCGCGTCGTCGACGAGCTTCATGATCACGCCACCGTGCACCGACCCCAGGAGGTTCGTGTCGTTGTGGGTCATGATGTGGCTGAGGGTGGTACGGGACGCGGAGGTCGGCTTGCCCGGGATGTCGTTTTCCGGGTTGGGGGCCTGTTCTGTCATGTCCTCCACCTTATGCCGGGCGCGCGGCAGCCTCTTTGCATCAGCTCTGCAACAGGCGTGACCCAGATCTCCCCGCTCTCTTGTAAGGCTCCTGGTGGGGGGCGGCAAACTGGTCCGCATGAATGACTGGCCCGACGGGCGGACCGACGAGAACCGCAGCAACCGCTACGGACGCGGAAGCGCAGGCGCACAGCCTGAGAGCGCCCGCGTCATGCGCCAGGTCCGCCGTGGGCCCGCCGCCCCGGGCCAGGGCGCTCCGCCGTACGGCGCCGGTGTGCCCCGGCAGCCCTCGTACGTCGACGGCCAGGGCCACGACGAGGGCCAGGGTTACGACTCCGGCTACAACACCGGCCAGGTGTACGGGAACCCGCCCGGCGGCCCGCAGGGACCCGGCGGCGACGGCGGCTACCCGCAGCGCCCCGCGCCGGACTGGCGGCGCCGGATCAAGTGGACCGCGATCACGCTGGTCACCACCCTGGTCGTGGTCTCCGTCGGCACGTACTTCTGGGCCGACTCCAAGCTCAACCGTGACGTGGATCTCTCCAAGGTCATAGACCGGCCGGAGACCGGCGAGGGCACGAACTACCTGATCGTCGGTTCCGACAGCCGCGCCGGCATGTCCGACGAGGAGAAGAAGAAGCTCCACACCGGCTCCGCCCAGGGCAAGCGCACCGACTCGATGATGATCCTGCACACCGGTGACAACGGCTCGGCGCTGATCTCGCTGCCGCGTGACTCGGACGTCGTGATCCCCACGTTCAAGGGTTCCGAGTCCGGCAAGACGTACCAGTCCACCGGCAGGCACACGAAGCTGAACGCGGCCTACGCCATGGACGGCCCCGAGCTGCTCGTGCGCACCGTCGAGGCCAACACCGGTCTGCGCATAGACCACTACGTGGAGATCGGCTTCGGCGGGTTCGCGAACATCGTCGACGCCGTCGGCGGTGTCGAGATGACCCTCGACAAGGGCTTCAAGGACAAGTACTCCGGCGCCGATTTCAAGGCGGGCAAGCAGACGCTGAACGGCGAGCAGGCCCTCGCCTTCGTCCGGACCCGGTACGCCCTCGCGGCCTCGGACCTGGATCGCACCAAGAACCAGCAGAAGTTCCTGGCCGCCCTGGCCCACCAGGTCGCGACCCCCTCGACGGTCCTGAACCCGTTCAAGCTCTACCCGACGATGGGCGCGGGCCTGGACTCGCTGGTCGTCGACGAGGACATGAGCCTGTGGGACCTGGCCGACATGTTCTGGGCCATGAAGGGCGTCACCGGCGGCGACGGCACGTCCATGAACATGCCGATCTCCGGTTCCGTCGGCGGCAACCTCGTCTGGGACAAGGCGAAGGTGAAGACGCTGGTGAACGAGCTCAAGAACGACGAGAAGGTCACGGTGACCGGCAACTGACCCGCCACGGGCCGCCGGCGACGGCGGCCCGGCCGTCTCCTCGGCCGCCCGCCGCCGGCGCCCCCGCCCGGCACCGCACAGGTCACCGGCGGCCCGCACCGCTTCCCGGCGGGGCCGGCGGGTCAGTTGCGCAGGGTCCGCAGGGTGATGCGGCCCCGGGTGCGCGGGCCGTCGAACTTCGAGCGGTCGACGACGGGCCTCGGGGCCGGTTCCGCGGCCATGAGACGGATGGTGTCGCGCCCCGCGAGGGCCGTGCACCACTGGGCCAGGTGGGGACGGGTGCCCCGGGGGCCCGACGCCTCCTCCCAGAGGCCCCGGACCGCGTCGGCCCGCCGGTCGTCGAGGACGCCGGACAGCGGCCGCAGCGGCTCGCCGGGCGTCACGTACGGGTCCTGGCTCACGACACGGCCCACCACCAGCGCCGCCTTGTAGCGGTCGCTGTCCACCGTGGCGGTGCCGGCGGCGGCCAGCGGGTCGTGCCAGTCGGGGGTGTCCGCCTGTTCCAGGACCGGGGGCCGCCCGGCCATGCGTACGCCGTCGCAGTCCAGGAGATACGGGCCGGGCGCGGGCCGGACGGTCCACAGCACGTTCGCGTGGGACACATCGCCGACGACGAGCCCCAGGGTGTGCAGCCACCGGAAGAGCCCGAGCACGGCGACGACCAGCGCGAACCGCTCGGCCGGCGAGGGCTGCGCGACCGCCTGCCAGGCCGCCCTCGGCGGCCGGAGCAGATAGGACAGGTCGGTCAGCCGGGTCTCGGCGCGCGAGGTCCGCCAGGTCATGGAGTCCGGCGCGCGGCGCATCAGGAAGCCGGTCGCCCTGCCGCCGTCCACGACCCGGCACAGCGGCCACGCCGTCTCCCGGTCCAGGCGCTCGCGGTCGGCCGGGGCGAGCTGCTGGCGCAGGGCCACGAGCGCCGCGAGCTCCCCGCCGTCCGCCTTCCCCGGCTCGCGGTAGCTCTTGTACAGCAGCCGGCCGGGACCGGCGACGTCCCACACCTCGCCCTGGCCACCGTCGCCGACGCGCGCGCCGAGGGCGAGCGAGCCGAGCGTCACGTCCGCGCCGTCGTCGGCGCTCACGGCACGGCCTCCCACAGGACGACGGCGGTGCGGTCGTCGTCGTACGACTTCACCCGGTACTGGAGCTGCCACAGGAAGTCGGCCGGTGCCGGCGCGGTCCCCCGCCCCCAGCCCGACCCCAGGAAGTCCCGCATCCCCGCGTCGCCGGCGAGCGGGGTGGACAGGCCGTCCGTGCACAGCACGAGGACGTCACCGGGCAGCGCTGGGCCGAGGAGCAGGGCGCGGGCGCGGTGGCCGTGCGGGAGGGCGGCGGTGCGCGTGTCGATCATTCCGTCGCCCTCGTGCTCGGGGTCCGTGAGGGACAGGTTCCACTCCCCGGCGCGCAGCAGCGCCGTACCGCCGTCGCCGACGGCCAGGAAGCCGCGGGTGCGCACCCGGGGGTCGAGCGGTACGAGCAGGGCGCGCAGGGTGGTGGCGTACGCGGCGGGGTCGTCGCCGTGTTCGCGGGCGCGGTGCGCGAGCAGGGTCGCGACCCGGCCCACGGCGGTGTCCACCAGGGTGGCGAACCCCGGCTGGTCGCCCGTCCGCACGGTCTCCGAGAGGTCCGCGGACACGGCGTCCAGTTCCATGGCCGCGAGCCGGCACGCCTCCTGGGAGCCGACGTGCGAGCGGGCCGCCGACCCCACGCCGTCCGCCACCGCGAGCAGCAGCAGCCCGTCCGGGCCGGACGGTCCGAGGCGCACCACGGCGAGGGAGTCCTGGCGCGGCTCGCCCTGGTAGCGGTGCGAGTCGCCGCGCACCGAGGCCGCCCGCACCGTCAGAGCGCCGTAGCCGGCGCCGTCCACCACCATGTCGGGCGTCAGCGCCGCGGTCGGGTCCTCCCGGACCGAGGGGAGCTCCCTGGGCTCCGGGGCGTACAGCGGGGGTTTGGGGCCGGAGTGGCGGGGCGCGCCGAGCACCGGCACGGCCACGGCCCGCGCCGCGGGCTCGTCGGAGGCGGGGAGGGACGTGGAGACGGGGGCGGGGACGGGCGGGGGGCCGGGCTCGGGGGGCGTGGCGGCGCGCGGGGGCGACGGGTGCGGGGAGCCGTGCGGCGACGGGTGTACGGGGGCGTGCGGGGACGGCTGTGCCGGGGTGTGTGGCGACAGGTGTACGGGGGCTTGCTGCGACGGGTGCGGCATCGGCTGCTGCACGAAACCGCCCGTGGGGAACGTCGGCGTCGGCGCGTACGCCGTGGGGGCGGGGGGCGACGGCTGCGGGGCGGGCCCGTAGGACAGCGGGGGCGGCCCGGCCGGTTGTGCCGCGGAGGTCCCGGGCACGGCGGGCTCCGGCTGGTCGTTGAAGAACAGGTCGACGCTCTGCCAGGTCTCGTCCAGCGGGTCGGGCTCCCGCGCGTCCGGCCAGCTGGGCTCCGCCCGCCCCGCGTCCTGCCGTCCCACGTCCTGTCGGCACCCGTCCGGCTGCCTCGTGTCCGGCTGCCGGGCGTCCGGTCCCCGCTTGCGGCCCCCGTACTCCTTGCTTCCGTACTCCTCGCTCCCGTCCTGCTCCCGCGTCCCGGGCATGCGCGTGTCGGGCTGCCGCGGGCCCGTCCGGGAGGGTCCGGCGGCGTTCATGTCGTTCTCCATCGGTGCGACCTCACAGCTTGTCGAGAGAGACGATGGAGAAACCGGGCACGGTGTCGTCCACGGCCAGCGTGAATCCGTTGCCGCCGTCCGCGCCGATGCTCCCGGCGGACCGGACGATCGACCGGGTGAGGCTGGAGGCGAACTCGCGCAGCGCCTGCGCCGGTGACACCGAGGAGTCCTTCTGCATGAAGGCCCGGAAGTTCGCGACCCGTGCGATCGTCGACTCCTGGGCCTCGCCGATGCCGAAGGCGATGATCTTCGGGCAGAACCGGGACTGGGTGACCTCCTTGTACGCCTGGTCCCAGTCCGGGTCGGTGGGAATGCCGTCCGAGAGGAAGAAGACCACGGGGCGGTACACCTCGTGGCCCTCCGCCTTCAGTGCCGCCACGTCGGCCTCGACGCAGCGCAGCAGGGTGCGGAACGCGTCGCCGTACGAGGTGAGCCCGCCCGCGGCGAGCGCCGGGACCGAGTCGATGTCGCTGAGGTCGACGAGCGGCTGGAGCACGGTGGCGCTGTCGGAGAAGCCGATCAGGCAGAAGCGCGTCTTGTCGGCGACGGTCGGGTTGGTGCTGATCTCGTGGTGCAGGTCCGGGAGCGCGCCGTTGATGGCGTCGATCGGTTCGCCGATCATCGACCCGGACTCGTCGCAGAGCAGGTAGAAGGGCAGGATCTGCAAGGTCTCGTACCTCCGGGTCAGTACGTGTAGAAGTAGATCTCGATGTCGGCGTGGCCCGGGGAGGCTCCGCCTTTCCAGAAGTCGCGGGTGGTGGCGGCGCGGAACATGTCCGGACGGGCCTTCTCCAGCAGGGCGTTGACCTCGTGGGCGTAGCGGCCGCCGGCGCCCGGGTCGGTGTGGCGTCCGAAGGTCAGCACGAAGGCCGCCTGCCGGCCCCGGTAGCGCGCGGTCGCGTCGCGCAGGGCCCGCACGATGCCGTCGTCGTCGCCCTCGGCCGCGTCGACGGCGACCTCGACCGGGGTGCGGACCACCGCCCGGGGGCCGGTGTGCCGGGGTTCCTTCCCGTCGGCCGGGGCGGAGGACGAGGCGGCCGGCCGCTTCTCGGCGGCCTGCGGGTCGCCCTGGTCCCCCATGGCCACCAGGGCGAGGACGAGCAGCATGTCCGCGAACAGCCAGCCGGCCATGTGCAGCGGCTGGAACCTTCCGCCGCGCTTCATCGGGCCTCGGTCAGGGACGTGGGCGGGAGCTGCGGGGGTTCACGGCGGGGGCCGGGGTGCCCGGGGCCCGCACGCCCCGGGTCGTCGGCGGGAGGCCCGACCCGGTCGGCGGGATTGCCGGGCCTGTACGCGGGGGGACCCGGCCTGTGCGCCGGGAGGCCGGAGCGGTCGGCGGGAGTGCCGGGCGGGTCCGCGGGGTGATCGATCCGGTCCGCGGGACGACCGGTCCGGTCGGCGGGGGTGTCGGCCTGCTCCACGGGCGGACGGAACCGGTCGACGGGAGTGCCGGGCGGGTCCGCGGGAGCGTGGCCCGCGTCGGCGGAGGGGGCGTGGCCCGCGTCGGCGGACCGGCTGTGCCCGTGGGCGTGACCACCGCCCGCCGCCCCGGCCCGGCCCCCCTGGCCCGCCCGGGGCACCTGGACGGACCCGGGCACCTGGACGGACCGGTCGGCGTACGCCTGGCGGTCCGCGCGCAACTCGGCCACCAGCCGGGCGAACTCGTCGGCGACCAGCCTCAACGCGCCGCTCTGCGCGTTCAGTTCACGCACCGCGTGCTGGGACTCCTCGACCGCGCGGGCCGTGCCCTCGGCCACCTCGCCGAACCGGTCCAGGAGTTGGGCCGAGATGTCCGACGTCACCTCGATGCCGGTGGCGTAGGCCCGCTGGGAGGCGGCCAGCACGGTGACGGAGTCCTCGACGCGGCCGCCGGCGCCCTGCACGGCGAGCCGCACCTCACCGCTCGCCTCGCGGACCTCGTCGAGCGCCCTGCGGACCCCCGTCCCGCCGTCACTGACGGCGGCCTCGACACGGCCCACCGCGGCCTCCAGGGGCTTGACGGCGGTGTCGACCCCGGCCAGCCTGCGTTCGGCGCCCTGGACCGCCTCGCCGACGGTCGAGGCCGCCGCCGTCAGGTCCTTCTGGACCCGGACCGCCCTGTCGCCCAGCCGCCCGAGCGTCGCGGCGGCCTCGGTGAGTTCGGCGGCGAAGCGCCGCGGGGAACTCGACCGCCGCCCGTTCAGCACGAGCTGGGCGCGGGTCAGCGCCGGGACGAGCGCCGCCATCAGTTCCTCGCGACCGCGGCCCGCGTCCTCCTCCCGGCGGGCGAGGGCGGACCGCCGCACCCCGTGCACGAGCACCAGCGCGAACAGCAGCGCGATGGCGACGGTGGCGCTCATCGCCACGTGGCCGAACGTGAAGGCGCCGGTGAGGTGCCCCTCGAAACCGGACTGCCAGAGCTGGAGGAAGGGCCGGGAGGCCGCCCGCGGATCCGCGCCCGTCAGCGCTCCGTACGCGCTCGACGCCCGGGTCAGGCCGTACCACGTGAGCATCAGCGGTACGAAGACCAGCGCGCCCAGCACCCCTTCGGCGTAGGACCAGAGCGGGTGCTCCCCGGCGCGGCCGCCGGGCGGGCGAAGGCTCTCCGGGCGGGCGTAGGCGGCGACGAGATCGAGCTCGGACCACGGGTCGAGCTCGGCGGCGTCCTGGTTCCGGAGCGCCGCCGCGAGCGCGGCCAGCTCTTCCTTCCGGGTTCCGAGCTCCGGCCGCCCGGCGAGTTCCTCGATGCTCTGCGCGATGACATGACGGTCCATCAGGGCGCCCGACGGCATGCCCACCCCCACAACACGACGTTCGCGGGGGCGCGTCGACGGCGACCATGGATCCCCACCCGTGTCACGTACCGCCGTACCCCCGCCGGTTCGCACGCACCAGACGCGCGACCGAGGGCACAGAGAGTACTCCAGCGGACACGCTCCGCGCATAAACTCGCGGCACCCGCCACTCTCCCCGACGGCGGCGCGAGGGGGAAAAGTTGAGCAACGACGAACGCCGACGGGCGACCATCCGCCTGGGGCCCGCGCCCGGCGCCCGGCCCGGAACCGGCACGCGGCGCGCGGCACCGACGGCCCGCGAGGTGCCGCGGCCTCCCACGGCGCGGGCCGAGACGATGCTGACCAGGTCGGCGCCGCGGGCCCGCGTCACGGGGCGCGGGGTCCTCCAGGTGAACCTGAACCGGCCGCCGGGGACCGGTGCCGACCTCGACCTCGGCTGCATGGCCGCGTTCACGGACGGCACCTGCGCGGCCGTACAGCCGCTGGGGAGGAACTTCGGCTCACTGTCGCGGTGGCCGTACATGGCACTCGACCAGGACGACCGCACCGGGGCGTCCGCGGACGGGGAGACGGTCCGGGTGGACCTGGCGCGGCGCGAGCTCTTCCGGCAGCTGCTCTTCCACGTCTACGTGTACAGCGGCGCCGTGGATTTCCGGAGCCTGGGCGCCACGGCCACCGTGACCGCCCCGTCCGGCGGTTTCCGCATCGCCCTCGACGAGTCCCCCGAGGGAGCGACGGGCTGCGCCGTCGCCCTGGCCGCACCCGCCGAGGGCGGCCTCACGGTCAGCCGCGAGGTCCGCTGGTTCACGGGCACCCCGCGGCACTCGGTCCAGGAGCAGATGGACGGCGCCTACGGGTTCGGTCTCACGTGGGTCCGCATGAGGAAGGACTGACCCCGGGGAACGCGAAACCGACCCCGGGAAACGCGAAAGGCGAGAGGCACCCCGGGGCGCCTCTCACCTCTGCTCACCTCTGCTGCCGGCGGGCGGCGTACTACGGCAGGTTCCGCGCCATCACGATCCGCTGGACTTGGTTCGTTCCTTCGCAGATCTGGGCGCTTCACAGGCAATACGCCCTGAACTGCATCAACTATGGGCTGTCCCGCAAAGCATCGGACCCGGCAGTCACTCGTGAGGCAGCCGAAGACATGATGGCCTCGTGACGAACAGCCCGCAGGCACCCCCGGCCCGGATCCCGGGCTATGACGGTGGCCCCTTTCAGCACCAGCCCGAACTCCTGGACGAGCACCTGTTCTGGCTGGGCCACCTGCACAACTACTACTCCGAGAGCGAGGAAGCCGAGGAGCTCGTATGCAGTACGGACGAGCAGGAGGCCGGAGCCTTGCAGTCCCGGCTGCTGGGAGGCGACGCCTGGCCCGTTTTCACGGTGCCGCTCGCTGGTGACCATCGGCTGTACGTGGTGTATCGAGCCTTCAAGGGGGACAAGGGCATCGATTACCTGCTGCACCACCCAGACTGGGACGGGGCCGAGCACCTTGCGCAAGACGAAGGGCACTTCATGGGACCCGGCCTGACCTGGGCCGAGCTGACCGCCGCGGCGGACAATCGTCTACCCGGCGGCAGCACCAATGACGCTCACGCCCGCCTGCTGCTCCTGCTACCCGTGCTGGGCGATGACGCCGTGCCGGACGGCGCCATTGAGCGCCTGACTGCGGCGTTGCGCGCCCGCACCCGAGTCGAGGCGCCCGAGCGCCTTGCCGCGGCACTCCTGGAAGATCAGGGGCCATGCGGTCCCGTGCACTGGACCAAGGCCGAGGGTGGCTACCCGATCAACGACGGCGGATACTCCTTCCGCAACCCCGCCAACCGCTTCGCCTTGCCCGCCGCGCGTCTGGCCCGAGTCGCCGCCGCTCTGACCCTCTAACGGCAGGATTGAGCAACGAAGAGTAGATCTGCACGAAGCGGCGCCCGATCACACCAGTCACGAGCTGGAAAGATCAGGCCGTGACTGGTGTGATTACGGCGTCGGAGTCATCCTGGATAGCCCCGTTCACTGGGCTGAGTTCACGGGCGTTCGTCAAGTTGGTGGTCCAGCTGCGCCGCGAGGGCGCCGATGCCCACGTGGAAGCTGTCGCTGGAGGACCGGGTGCTGCTGGTCGCGGCATACTGACGGACCAACCTGACGATGCGACAACTGGCACCGTTGTTCGGGGTGTCGAAGTCGGCCGCCGACCGGGTGGTCCGCGACCTCGGACCGAAGCTCGCCCTGCAGCCCCGCCGGCGGTTCGCCAAGGACACCGTGCTGATCGTGTACGGCACCTTGGTCCCCGCCCGCGATCACAAGGTGGCCGAGCAGTCGAAGAACTATCGCTACTCGACCAACCATCAGGTAGTCATCGACGCCGACACCCGCCTCGTTGTGGTGGTCGGCAAGCCGTTGCCCGGCAACCGCAACGACTGCCGCGCTTGGGCCGAATCCGGCGTGAAGGCCGCGGTCGGCAACACCACGACCATCGCAGACGGCGGCTATCCTGGCACCGGACTTGTGATGCCGCACCGCCGCCGCAAGGGCGAAGAGCTTCCCGCCTGGAAAACGGACCAACCGGCGCTTCACCGCGAGGCCGGAAAAGACTCACCCCTCCGGAAACAGAAGACCCCCGAGTCGCCTCAGGGGCCGTGAGCCATGAAGTTCTTTGTATTACGCGGAAACCGCTACCTCTTCGACGCCGACATGGATTCAATGATCTTCGACGTCTTGCCGGTCAGCTCTCCCCCGGCCTTTCCAGCGATCGTTCCCAAGTAGCCTTCCCGCCGAGCCCGCTTCAAGTGGTCCTTGATGGTCTCCGGCTTGCGGCCGATCAGCTTCGCCAATCGCGCCACGGGGGCCACGGCCCCCATGTCGGCCATGGACGCGTAGGTGAACGAGAGAACAGCCAAGTAGTGCTCCGAAACGCCCTCGTTGGCCAGCAGAAGCCCGGCCGTCTCCCCTGATTCAGTGAGCACCTTTGTCGTGTCCCCCAAGACACTCTGAGCCTGTGGCGCCATCTTGGCCAGGTTCAGAGCCGCAGCGAGGTCGAGCCTGCGCAGCACGGTCGTGGAAATGCCGCGGGCCACGTCCCGCGCAGGCGCATCGACGGCCGGCTCGATGGTGATGCGCTGCGGGCCGCCAGTCACAGGCCCCGCAGGCCACCACATCCGAACCGTCCACCCCCCTTGCTGCTGCTCAACCTCGAAGCCGCTCTCATCTGCTCGCACACCCTCAGCGTATACCACCCTGGGTGATCCACCCTGGGTTGACAAGCAAGGGTGGATAAGCGCAGCCTGAGGCCAGGCGCTCCCGTCGCACCGGTCGACCGTTCCCTTTGGGCAGAAAGGCCAGCACATCCGTGGCTAGAGCTTGGGTTGCGCGTTCGAAGGACGACGCGAAGAAGTGGACGACGTTTTGGTACGGCCCGGACGGCAAGCAGAGGCAGAAGACGTTCGAGACCAAAAAGCGGGCTGACGACCAGCGCAAGCGCAAGGAGCAGGAACTCGACGCCCGGACCTACCTGGACGACCGCTTGGGCAAGCAGCCCGTGACGGCCGCGTGGGAGCAGTGGACGAATCGAAGGAAGCTGGAGAACAGCACCAAGAAGCAGTACCGGTCGATCCTCAACACGACCATTGAGCCGTTCTTCAAGGCCCGTTCCATCGTGTCCCTGAAGGTCGCAGACGTTGAGCAGTGGCTCTTGTGGATGGAGCAGGACCGGAAGCTCTCCGCCCGCACACGCCGTCAGCGATTCTCGTTCTTCTCCGGGATGATGGACTGGGCTGTCGTCAACGAGATCATCGGCCGGAACCCGTGCAAGAAGGTCAAGGGCGCCGGAAGCCGCGCCAAGGAGATCCGGGAGCAGAAGAGCACCGCAAGGCGGCTCACGACGCGGGAAGTCCTGGCGATGCTGGATGCCGCCCCTCCGCGTTACCGCGCGATGCTGTGGCTCATGGCCGGGTGCGGCCTGCGGCTGGGGGAGGCCATGGCGGTATCCCGCGATCAGATCGACTTCAAGGCCGAGACGCTTCGGGTCGACTTTCAGATTGCGGAGGACGGAGACACCGAGTCGGGGAAGAACAGCGCCATCCAGCGTCGGCACATCAAGGCTCGTGACGAAGGCGAGCCAGGGCGCACTGTCCCCCTCCCCCCCCCGAACGTCGCCTTCGAGCTTCGGCGGCACATCAAGAACCACGGCGTATGGGGGCCGGAGCGGCTTCTCTTCCCCAACGTGACGCGGACCGGCTACCTCTACGCGTCGTACTTCTACCCGAGGATCTGGATGGAGGCTCTGGGCAAGGGACAGGTGAAGTACTGCAAGGCCCACTCACTCCGGCACTACTACGGATCGCGGCTGCTGTACGCCGGAGTCCCCGAGAACGATGTGGCCGACTGGATGGGCCACAGCAGCACGGACGTGCTGAGGGAGCACTACCACTACGTCTTCGAAGGGGCCGAGCAGCGCGGTCGGGCCGCCATCGCAACGATGTTGACGCCCGGCGCCGACGACCCGACGGAGGCATCAGAGGTCGCCTGATGCGCGTACGACAACAGCCCCCGGCGCGACGCCGGGGGCTGTGTTGTTTGTGCAGGTCAGCGGCTGTTTTCAGCCCGGCATCTGCCCAGGATTCCCCCAGCATGACGCCCAGGAACGGCCCTGATCGGACCGCAACGGGCAGAAACCCGAGGGTGTCCCTCCGGACCTTCGAAACAGCTTCTGACCTGCAAAAACCCTGCTAGGGCAGGTTCCTCGCCATCACAATCCGCTGAACTTGGTTCGTGCCCTCATAAATCTGCGTGATCTTCGCGTCGCGCATCATGCGCTCGACCGGGTAGTCGCGGGTGTAGCCGTAGCCGCCGAGGAGCTGGACGGCGTCCGTGGTGACCTCCATGGCGACGTCCGAGGCGAAGCACTTGGCGGCGGCGCCCTGGAAGGTGAGGTCCTTGTCGCCGCGCTCCGACTTGGCGGCGGCCGCGTACGTGAGCTGGCGGGCGGCCTCGATCTTCATGGCCATGTCGGCGAGCATGAACTGGACGCCCTGGAAGTCGCCGATCGGCTTGCCGAACTGCTTGCGCTCCTGGACGTAGCCCTTGGCGTAGTCGAGGGCGCCCTGGGCGACACCGAGGGCCTGGGCCGCGATGGTGATGCGGGTGTGGTCCAGGGTCTTCATGGCGGTCGCGAAGCCGGTGCCCTCCTCGCCGATCATGCGGTCGGCGGGGATGCGGACGTTGTCGAGGTAGACCTCGCGGGTCGGGCTGCCCTTGATGCCGAGCTTCTTCTCGGGGGCGCCGAAGGAGACGCCCTCGTCGGACTTCTCGACGACGAACGCGCTGATGCCCTTGGAGCGCTTCGTCGGGTCGGTCACCGCCATGACCGTGTAGTACTCGGAGACGCCCGCGTTGGTGATCCAGCGCTTCACGCCGTTCAGGACCCAGTAGTCCCCGTCGCGGACGGCGCGCGTCTTCATGCCGGCCGCGTCCGAACCGGCGTCCGGCTCGGAGAGGCAGTACGAGAACATGCCGTCGCCCTTGGCGAGCGGGGTCATGTACTTCTTCTTCAGGTCCTCGGAGCCCGAGAGGATCACCGGGAGCGAGCCCAGCTTGTTCACCGCGGGGATCAGGGAGGAGGACACGCAGACGCGGGCCACCTCCTCGATCACGATGACCGTCGCGAGGGCGTCGGCACCGGCGCCGCCGTACTCCTCGGGGACGTGCACGGCGTGCAGGTCGTTGGCCACCAGGGCGTCCAGCGCCTCCTGCGGGAAGCGGGCTTCCTCGTCCACCGCGGCGGCGTACGGCGCGATTTTCGCCTCGGCCAGCGCGCGGATCGCGTCCCGGAGCATGTCGTGCTCCTCGGACGGGCGGTACAGGTCGAAATCAGCCGATCCGGCCAAGGTCTCTCACGCTCCAAAAGGTGCTGTGCTGGCGGCGCTAACTACCGTTAAGTAACACAATTTTAGGCCCCCAGAGCGCAGGACGGGTACGTGAGGTTGGCGACAGGGGAAAACTGCCCGTGGAAGCGCTCCCCGAAGCCCCGACTATGCTCAGGCGCGCACCTCCGCGCCGCACACCCCAGGAGCATCCATGGCCCTCAAGATCACCGTGATCGGCACCGGCTACCTCGGCGCCACCCACGCCGCGGCCATGGCCGAGCTCGGCTTCGAGGTCCTCGGGCTCGACGTGGTGCCGGAGAAGATCGAGATGCTCCAGCGGGGCGAGGTCCCGATGTTCGAGCCCGGTCTCGAGGAGCTGCTGCGCAAGCACGTGGCCGGGATCGAGGGCTCCACGGGCCGGCTCCGCTTCACCATGGACTGGGCCGAGGTCGGCGCCTTCGGCGACGTCCACTTCGTGTGCGTGAACACACCGCAGAAGCACGGCGAGTACGCCTGTGACATGAGTTACGTCGACGCGGCCTTCGAGGCGCTGGCCCCGCATCTGCACGGTCCCGCCCTGGTGGTCGGCAAGTCCACCGTGCCGGTCGGCTCGGCGGAGCGGCTGGCCGCCCGGCTCGCCGAGCTGGCGCCCGCGGGCGCGGACGCCGAACTGGCCTGGAACCCGGAGTTCCTGCGCGAGGGCTTCGCCGTGAACGACACGCTGCACCCCGACCGGATCGTGGTGGGCGTGCGCGGCGAGCGCTCCGAGAAGCTGCTGCGCGAGGTCTACGTGACGCCGGTGGCCGAGGGCACGCCGTTCGTCGTGACGGACTTCCCGACCGCCGAGCTGGTGAAGACGTCCGCGAACTCCTTCCTCGCCACGAAGATCTCCTTCATCAACGCGATGGCCGAGGTCTGCGAGGCCGCGGGCGGCGACGTCGCCAAGCTGGCGGAGGCCATAGGGCACGACGAGCGGATCGGGAACAAGTTCCTGCGCGCCGGGATCGGCTTCGGCGGCGGCTGTCTGCCCAAGGACATCCGGGCCTTCATGGCGCGCGCCGGCGAGCTGGGCGCCGACCAGGCGCTGACCTTCCTGCGCGAGATCGACTCCATCAACATGCGGCGCCGCGGGCAGATGGTGGAGATGGCCCGCGACGCGCTCGGCGGCGGTTCGTTCCTCGGCAGGCGGGTCGCCGTGCTCGGCGCGACGTTCAAGCCGGACTCGGACGACGTGCGCGACTCCCCGGCGCTGAACGTCGCCGGGCAGATACACCTCCAGGGCGGCCAGGTCACCGTGTACGACCCGAAGGGCATGGCGAACGCCAGGCGGCTCTTCCCGACGCTCGGGTACGCCGGTTCCGCGGTGGAGGCCGTACGGGGCGCCGACGTCGTCCTGCACCTGACGGAGTGGCGCGAGTTCCGCGAGCTGGACCCGGCGGTGCTGGGCGAGGCGGTCACGTCCCGGGTGATCCTCGACGGGCGCAACGCCCTGGACCCGGAGACGTGGCGCCGGGCCGGCTGGACGTACCGCGCGATGGGCCGTCCCACGGCCTGATCCCCCACCGGACGCGCACCGCCCGGAGCACGGTTTTCCCGGTTCCCGGCGGAACAGGCGACCGCGGCCCGGCCGGCGGTGCGGGCTCCGGGCCGGGTGCCGATGCGGGCTCCGGGCCGGGTGCCGGGCGAAGGCGTGACGGAGGACGCCGGTCCGGCCGAGGCTCAGTCGGCCGGACCGCCGCCGGTTGCATTCTGCACCACTTCGCTGTGCGGTGACCGGAGACCGCCGGACCCCGTCCGGCCGCCGGCCCCGCCGGCCGTGCGGTCCGCCCCCGCCGGCGGCTGGTTCGCGCGGTAGCGGCGCATCTTGGCGCGCGCCCCGCAGACCGCCATCGAGCACCAGCGGCCCCGTCCCGCGGGCGAGCGGTCGAAGTACGCCCAGTGGCAGGTCGGGGCCTCGCAGGCCTTCAGCCGCTGCCAGGTGCCCTCGACCAGCGCCTCGGCGATCGCGGCGGCGACGCGGAAGGCCAGGGGCGCCACGGCGGCCGGAGCCTCCTCCACGGCGGGGACCAGGCGCGCGGCGCCTCCGTCCTCGTCGAGTGTCACCCGCAGGGGCGCGCGGGCGAGGAGGTCCCCGAGCGGGGTCACCTTCCGGTGCGCCGGGTGCCCCGCGTGCGCCAGGCACACCGCCCGCAGCGACTCGCGCAGCTCGCGGGCCCCTTCCGCCTCGCCCGCCGCCAGACCGAGGCGCGCCAGCCCCTCGGGCGTGTCCAGGAGGTCGGCGCCCGACTCGATGTCCAGGGTGTTCACCAGGGCCTGGACCAGGGCGAGGCCGCCGGGCGCGGGCGCTCGTTCGTTCATGCTTGCGACGTTACCCCCAGTGCGAGAGCATGGAGTAACCGTTACCCCTTGAAGGGGCCTACGGGTAACCCGTCGGTGCTGCTGGAGATCCCACGGAGGAAGTCATGGCTCTCGCCGAACTGGACGTCGTCGTCCTGGACTGTCCCGACCCGCTCGCGCTCGCCGAGTTCTACGCGGGGGTGCTGGGCGGCACCATCACGGAGGAGCCCGGCTGGGTCGACCTGGAGGTGCCCGGCGGCCGGAAGCTGGCGTTCCAGGCCTCACCGGAGTACGTACCGCCGCGCTGGCCCTCGCCCGACGGCTCGCAGCAGCTCCACCTGGACCTGGTCGTGGAGGACCTGGACGTGGCGGAGAAGGGCGTGCTGGCGCTCGGCGCGACGCCGCTGGACGCCGAGGACAGGGCGCGTACGTTCCGGGTGTACGCGGACCCGGCCGGGCACCCGTTCTGCCTCTGCGCGGGCTGAGCGCGCCCGGCACCCGCGCCGGCCCCGGGATCCGGGGCCCGACGGCTCGGTGGGACCTCAGCCGTCCAGTTGCTCCAGCGTGGCGTTCGACGGCGCCCGCCGGGACCGGAGATCGCGGGCCACGTCCTCCGCCGCACCCAGCACGCGCACGGCGTTCTGCCAGGTCAGCTTGTTGATGTCCGTGGAGGACCAGCCGCGGTCCAGGAGCTCGGCGATCAGGTTCGGATAGCCGGAGACGTCGTCAAGCCCGGCCGGGGTGAACGCCGTGCCGTCGTAGTCGCCGCCGATGCCGAGGTGGTCGACGCCGGCGACCTCGCGCATGTGGTCGAGGTGGTCGGCGACCGTCGCGGCGGTGGCGACCGGGCGCGGGTTGTCCTCCTCGAAGGCGCGGTGGACCTTCATGGCCTCGGCGGTGGTGTCGAGGTGGTGGAAGCCGTTCGCGCGCATGTTGTCGTCGGCCGCCGCCGTCCAGTCGACCGCCGCCTGGAGGACGAACTTCGGCACGAACGTCACCATCGCCACTCCCCCGTTGGCGGGCAGCCGCTCCAGCACGTCGTCCGGGATGTTGCGCGGGTGGTCGCACACGGCGCGGGCCGAGGAGTGCGAGAAGATCACCGGCGCGACGGAGGTGTCGAGCGCGTCGCGCATGGTCGTGTCGGCCACGTGCGAGAGGTCCACGAGCATGCCCTCGCGGTTCATCTCCCGTACGACCTCGCGGCCGAACGCGGACAGACCGCCCACCGTGGGTGAGTCCGTCGCCGAGTCCGCCCAGGCGATGTTGTCGTTGTGGGTGAGGGTCATGTAGCGGACGCCGAGCGCGTACAGGGCGCGCAGGGCGGCGAGGGAGTTGTCGATCGAGTGACCGCCCTCCGCGCCCATGAGGGAGGCGATGCGGCCCTCGGCGCGGGCCGCCTCCATGTCGGCCGCGGTCAGCGCGGCCCGCAGGTCCGCCGGGTACCGGTCGATCAGCTGCCGTACGCAGTCGATCTGCTCCAGCGTCGCGGTGAGGGCGCCGGGCAGGTCGGAGCGGACGTACACCGACCAGTACTGGGCGCCGACGCCGCCCGCGCGCAGCCGGGCCAGGTCCGTGTGCAGGTGGGCGCTCTGGTCGGCGGCGATGTCACGGGCGCCGAGGTCGTAGCGGACCTGCTCCCGCAGGGCGTAGGGCAGGTCGTTGTGCCCGTCGACGACCGGGAACTCGTCGAGCAGGGCCCGGGCGCGGTCGGCCGGGGGCAGGGAGGACGACGGCATGCGCGTCACTTCCCGAAGCCGAAGCCGCCGGCGGCGCCCTCGACCTTGGCGCGCAGCCGCTTGCCCTTCTCGGTGGCCTGGTCGTTCAGCTCCTGCTGGAACTCCCGCATCCGGGCGAGGAGGTCCTCGTCGTGGGCGGCGAGGATCCGGGCGGCCAGCAGGCCCGCGTTGCGGGCGCCGCCGACGGAGACGGTCGCCACGGGCACGCCGGCCGGCATCTGCACGATGGAGAGCAGCGAGTCCATGCCGTCGAGGTACTTGAGCGGCACGGGCACGCCGATGACGGGCAGCGGGGTGACGGACGCGAGCATGCCCGGCAGGTGGGCCGCGCCGCCGGCGCCCGCGATGATCGCCTTGAGCCCGCGCTCCGCGGCCTGCTCGCCGTACGCGATCATCTCGTGCGGCATGCGGTGCGCGGAGACGACATCCACCTCGTAGGGGATCTCGAACTCGTCCAGCGCCTGGGCCGCGGCCTCCATGACCGGCCAGTCGGAGTCCGAACCCATGACGATGCCTACAACGGGGCTCATTCGGTGATCGTGCCTCTCAGGTAGCCGGCTGCGTGCCGGGCGCGCTCAAGGACGTCGTCCAGGTCGTCGCCGTAGGTGTTGACGTGGCCGACCTTACGGCCGGGCTTCACGTCCTTGCCGTACATGTGGATCTTGAGCTGCGGGTCGCGCGCCATGCAGTGCAGGTACGCGGAGTACATGTCGGGGTAGTCGCCGCCGAGGACGTTCGCCATGACCGTCCACCTGGCGCGCGGGCGCGGGTCGCCGAGCGGGAGGTCGAGGACCGCGCGGACGTGGTTGGCGAACTGGGAGGTGACCGCGCCGTCCTGGGTCCAGTGGCCCGAGTTGTGCGGGCGCATGGCCAGTTCGTTGACGAGGATGCGTCCGTCGCGGGTCTCGAAGAGCTCCACGGCCAGGTGCCCGACGACGCCGAGTTCCTTGGCGATGCGCAGCGCCAGTTCCTGGGCCTCCAGGGCCAGCCCCTCGGCGATGCCGGGCGCCGGGGCGATCACGGTGTCGCAGACGCCGCCGACCTGCTGGGACTCGACGACGGGGTACGCGACGGCCTGGCCGTGCGGGGAGCGGACGACGTTCGCCGCGAGCTCCCGCGCGAAGTCGACCTTCTCCTCCGCGAGGACGGGGACGCCCGCGCGGAACGGGTCGGCGGCCTCCTCCGGGGAGCGGACGAACCAGACGCCCTTGCCGTCGTAGCCGCCGCGGACGGTCTTGAGGATGACGGGGAAGCCGTCGCCCTCCTCGCCTTCCGCGAGGCCCTCCGCGGCGAACGCGACCACGTCCGCGACGTCGGTCACGATGCGGTGCCTCGGGCACGGCACGCCGATCGCGTCGAGCTTCGCGCGCATCACGCCCTTGTCCTGGGCGTGCACGAGCGCGTCGGGGCCGGGCCGGACGGGGATGCCGTCCGCCTCCAGGGCCCGCAGGTGCTCGGTGGGGACGTGCTCGTGATCGAAGGTGATCACGTCGCAGCCCCGCGCGAAGTCGCGCAGCGTGTCGAGGTCGCGGTAGTCGCCGACGACGACATCGCCGACGACCTGCGCCGCGGAATCCTGTGGAGTGTCACTGAGGAGCTTGAACTTGATGCCGAGCGGGATGCCCGCCTCGTGTGTCATACGAGCGAGCTGGCCCCCGCCGACCATGCCGACTACCGGGAACGTCACGCTCCAAGAGTATCGGCCGCGCCACAGTGGCCGGTTTCCGCGGCGATTCGCCCGGTTTTCCCTTCCGGTGACCGCGTCTTTTCTTACCTGTGAGCACATGCACAGGCACTGTGCGGGAGCGCTGGTTAGCATGGGCTGGTTGGCGCATTCCACGCGCGTTCACCGGCGCGGCAGACGATCAAGACCCACCGACGGGGGCTGGCGAGACCATGGGCAGTGCTTCATCGGGGCCTCATACCGGGCCCCGCGGCTCGGTTCGACGCCGCTTCGACCTGCTCTTCCGCGAGGTCGCGAAGTTCGGCGCGGTGGGCGGTGCGGGGCTCCTGGTCAACCTGCTCGTGTTCAACCTGGTGCGCCACCTCACGGACCTGCAGGTCGTGCGGGCCAGCGTCATCGCCACGGTCGTGTCCATCGCCTTCAACTACGTCGGGTTCCGCTACTTCACCTACCGGGACCGCGACAAGGGCGGGCGCACCAAGGAGCTGACGCTGTTCCTGCTGTTCAGCGGGGTGGGCCTGGTCATCGAGAACGGCGTGCTGTACGTGGCGACGTACGGTTTCGGCTGGGACAGCCCGCTGCAGAGCAACGTCTTCAAGTTCCTCGGCATCGGCGTCGCGACGCTCTTCCGCTTCTGGTCCTACCGCACCTGGGTGTTCCGGGCGCTTCCGGCCCGGGAGGCGGTGGCCGATGCCGAATCGTTCCTGGACGAGGAGCCCGCGCCCGGGGCGGACCGTCCGCGGGCCCGTGTGAACTGAGCGGACCGCCCCGCCGTAGCGTCCGCTCTCGTACCTGACCTGCGTTTTCCCGCCCGTCCCGGGTGCTCGCCTACCGGACCGTGCGCTCCTCGTCGTCCCCGGAGGGCCGGGCCGAGCGCTGGTGCGTGGTGCGGGACAGGAACAGGCCGAAGACCGGCGGCTGGGCCTGGAGCATCTCCAGGCGGCCGCCGTCGGCCTCCGCGAGGTCGCGGGCGACGGCCAGACCGATGCCGGTGGAGTTGCGTCCGCTGATGGTGCGCTCGAAGATGCGGGCGCCGAGGTCGGCGGGGACGCCGGGGCCCTCGTCGGTGACCTCGACGACGGCCTGGTTGCCGGTCACGCGGGTGCGCAGCGCGACGGTGCCGCCGCCGTGCATGAGGGAGTTCTCGATCAGTGCCGCGAGGACCTGCGCGACCGCGCCCGGGGTGCCCACCGCCTGGAGGTGGCGCTTGCCGGAGCTGACGATCGCGCGGCCGACGCCGCGGTAGGCGGGGCGCCACTCCTCCAGCTGCTGCTTGATGACCTCGTCGAGGTCGAAGGAGACGGCGGAGCCGGTACGCGGGTCGCGGGCGTTGGTGAGCAGGCGCTCGACCACGTCGGTGAGGCGTTCCACCTGCGTGAGCGCGATCGTCGCCTCCTCCTTCACCGTCTCGGGGTCGTCGGTGAGGGTGATCTCCTCCAGGCGCATGGAGAGCGCCGTCAGCGGTGTCCTCAGCTGGTGGGAGGCGTCGGCGGCGAGCCGGCGCTCCGCGGTGAGCATGCGGCCGATGCGTTCGGCGCTGCTGTCCAGCACGTCGGCGACCCGGTCGAGTTCGGGGACGCCGTAGCGCTTGTGCCGCGGGCGGGGGTCTCCCGAGCCCAGCCGTTCCGCCGTCTCGGCGAGGTCGGTGAGCGGGGAGGCGAGGCGGTTGGCCTGGCGTACGGCGAGCAGGACGGCGGCGATGATCGCGAGCAGGGCGACGGCTCCGATGACCAGGAGCGTGCGGCCGACCTCCTTGGTCACCGAGGAGCGGGGCTCCTGGACGGTGACGGTCTCGCCCTCCTCGCCCTTCGCGGTGTGCTGGATGACGTCACCGGTGGGCTGCTTGCCGACCTCGACGGGAGCGCGGCCCGGAATCCTGATCACGGCGTAGCGGCGGTCGGTGACCTGGTTCTCGAACGTCTCGCCGGTGATGTTCTCGTCGCCGAGGATGCGGCTGTCCACGATGCTGGCCAGGCGCAGCGCCTCGGAGTCCACGCGTTCCTGGGCGCTGTTGCCGATCGTGCGGGTCTCGACGAGGACGAGGGAGACGCCGAAGACGCCGATCACGACGAGGACGACGGCGAGGGTGGACTGGATCAGGCGGCGACGCACGGGGTCCTCCGGGCAGATGGCTGTACCGGGACCAGTGTGCACGGTCGCCGCTCCGGTCCGGGCGGCTCACCGCTCCGGGGGGCCGCGCCCCCGGAGCGCGGGCCGCCGCGAGGCTCAGCTCTTCTCGAAGCGGAAGCCGACACCTCGCACCGTCGCGATGTAGCGGGGGTTCGCGGCGTCGTCGCCGAGCTTCTTGCGCAGCCAGGAGATGTGCATGTCGAGGGTCTTGGTGGAGGACCACCACGTGGTGTCCCAGACCTCGCGCATGAGCTGGTCGCGGGTGACGACGCGTCCCGCGTCCCGGACCAGGACCCGCAGGAGGTCGAACTCCTTGGCCGTGAGCTGGAGTTCCTCGTCGCCCATCCAGGCGCGGTGCGACTCGACGTCGATGCGTACGCCGTGGGTGGCGGGCGGCTGCTGGGGCTCGGTGGCGCCGCGCCGGAGCAGGGCCCGTACGCGCGCGAGGAGTTCCGCGAGCCGGAACGGCTTGGTGACGTAGTCGTCGGCGCCCGCGTCGAGGCCGACGACGGTGTCCACCTCGTCGGCGCGCGCGGTGAGGATGAGGATGGGGATGGTGTGGCCCTCGGCGCGGAGCCTGCGGGCGACTTCCAGGCCGTCCATCCCGGGCAGTCCGAGGTCCAGCACGACCAGGTCGACGCCGCCCTGCATTCCGGCGTCGAGCGCGGTGGGGCCGTCCTCGCGGACCTCGACCTCGTAACCCTCCCGGCGCAGGGCACGGGCCAGCGGCTCCGAGATGGAAGCGTCGTCCTCGGCGAGCAGTACACGGGTCATGGGGTGATGGTAGTCCGCCGTGCGGTACGCCAGGGCAGTGATCCGCCCGGGTGATTCACACCCTCCGCCCGACTGTTTCTTACCTTCGGGTGTGGGATGTGATCGTTGATGAGACCTTCGAAAGGTCGATCCTGGTTCCATGGTCGCCTGTGATCCATATCTCAAGTCCTTTCATATGGGGCATTGTGATGCCGTATGGTGACCAGACGCCTGTTGCACCACATCGGGACCTTTGGCTCGAACATGATGCTGAAGGTCTCTTCTGTGTGCGGGCTGGTGTCATCCAGCCTCGATGGAAAGACCTGTGGCCGGGCCCGGACACACTGACGTGTCCCGGGCGTGGATCCCGGTGGTCGCCGTCCGCCCGCTCCGGTACGTCCGGGGCGGACTCCCCTTGGGCGTGGGGAAGGACGTCGAGCCCAGCCGGTGCCGGCCGCCCCCCTTGGGCGCGCGATTCCCCCAGCTCTCGGTCCGCCGTGAGCGGGGACCCCCACCAGCGCGTCCCGACCAGCAAGGATCGACCATGGCGTCCAGCCTGACGAAGGACTCGGCGACCCCGGGACTCTCCGGCTCCGAGAAGACCTTCTTCGGCCACCCCCGAGGACTGGCCACTCTCTTCATGACCGAGATGTGGGAGCGTTTCTCCTACTACGGGATGAAGGCACTGCTCCCGCTGTACCTGGTGGCACCGGGCGGCCTGCACCTCAGCGCGGCCAGCGCGACCGCGATCTACTCGGTCTACCTCTCCCTCGTGTACCTGCTCGCCCTGCCGGGCGGCTGGTTCGCCGACCGTGTCCTCGGCCCCCGCAAGACGGTCGCCGTCGCGGGTCTGATCATCATGCTGGGCCACCTCACGCTGGCTCTGCCCTCCTCCGGCACCTTCTTCGCCGGTCTCGGACTCGTGGCGATCGGCTCCGGTCTGCTGAAGTCCAACATCTCCACGATGGTGGGCCACCTCTACGACGGCCCGGACGACCCGCGCCGTGACGGTGGCTTCACGCTCTTCTACATCGGCATCAACCTCGGTGCCTTCGCCGCTCCGCTGGTCATCGGCACCGTCGGCGAGAACGTCAACTGGCACCTGGGCTTCGCCCTCGCCGCGCTCGGCATGGCGCTGGGTCTCGTCCAGTACCTGCTCGGAGGCCGTCACCTCAGTGCCCGCTCGCACGAGGTCCCCACGCCCCTGACGGCCCAGGAGAAGTCCTCGACGCTGCGCAAGTCCGCGCTGTGGGCCGCCGTCGCCGCCGTCTTCTACGCGGTCGTCGGCTTCTCGGGCCACTACACCCTGAACTGGCTGCTGGTCCCGATCACGATCGCGGGCCTGGTCATCCCGGTCATGGTCATCGGACGCATCAAGCGCGACAAGTCCCTGGACCACGCCGAGCAGTCGAAGATGTCCGCGTACATCTGGTTCTTCGTGGCCGCGGCCGTCTTCTGGATGATCTACGACCAGGGCGGCTCCACGCTGTCGATCTTCGCCGACTCGTCGGCGAAGAACACCGTCTTCGGCTGGGAGTTCCCGGTCTCCTGGTACCAGTCGGTCAACCCGGTCATGATCATGGCGCTGGCGCCGGTCTTCGCCTTCGCGTGGCTGTGGCTGAACAAGCGCGGCAAGGAGCCCAGCACGGCGACGAAGTTCGCCTCGGGTCTGATCCTGGTCGGCGCGTCGTTCTTCCTCTTCCTGGCCCCGCTCACGATCGCCGAGGGCGGTCACAAGGCGGCCGCGATGTGGCTGGTGGCCATCTACTTCGTGCAGACCGTCGGCGAGCTGACGCTCTCCCCGGTCGGCCTCTCCCTGACCACGAAGATGGCTCCGGCGAAGTACGCCTCCCAGATGATGGGTGTCTGGTTCCTGGCCGTCACCGCCGGTGACGCCACGACCGGTCTGCTCTCCATCGCCGAGGTCGACCTCAACAAGACGGGCATCGTCGCCCTGGAGGCCGTGCTCGCCGTGATCGCCGGTTTCGCGGTGTGGATGTACCGCAAGAAGGTCAAGGCGCTCATGGGCGACGTCGGCTGACGTCGCTTCCGGAGCAGGGCGAAGGGCCGCGGCACCGTCCGGTGCGGCGGCCCTTCGCCGTTCCCGCGGCCCCGGGGCCGGGGGATCAGTGCGTGCCGGTCACCGTGTCCTGCGGGTCGGCACGAAGGTGAGGATCGCGCCGCCCAGCAGGACGACCGTGCCCGCCACCAGTCCGAGCGCCTTCAGGGCGCCGTGACCGTCGGAGCCCGTCTCCGCCAGACCGCCGCTGGAGGACGTACCGGCCGAACCGGAGCCGGACGAGGTGGACCCGCCGCCCGAGGCCCCGCTCGCCTGCTCCGAGGTGTCCAGGGTCAGCGAGACCTCGGACTTCGTCGGGGTGCAGGTCGTCGTCGTACCCAGCGCCATCACCGTCAGCACACCCGGCGACAGGGTCGAACTCCCGGTCGCGCCCGGCTTGTAGGTGCCCTTCAGATCGGGGATCTCGATCGGGTCACCGGACTTGATCGGCGCGGAGTTCGTCGGCCCCTCCACGTGCACCGTGCCCTTGTCGGCGCCGCCCAGGACCACCTCCATCGACGGCTTCACGGAATCCGCGGGGATGTCCGCCGGACTGTCCATCACCGACGCCTTGAACTTCACGGTGAGGTCGAAACTCCCGCCGTTCTTCTTCGCGTTGATCTGGACGGCCGAGGTGGCGTTCTTGTCCCCGATCGGCGTCTTGCACGCGTAGGGCACGGAGACCTCCTTGCCCGTGAAGTCGGTCTGCCCGCCGGACCCGCCGGTGTCGGCGCCCCCGTCGGTCCCGCTGCCGCTCGGCGACGGGGTGGCCGACCCGCTCGGCGACGTCGGCGTCGGAGTCGGGGTGGGGGTCGGCGTCGGGGTCGGGGTCGGCGTGCCGCCCGAACCGCCGCTCGTCACCTTGATGGTCGCCGAGGGGTTCACCGCCTCCTTGGGCGCGCACTTGGTGTCGGTGGAGATCGGCTTGCTGACGTTGATGTCGTACGCGTCCGGGGTGAGCGTGACGTCACCCGCCGTCGTCAGCTTCAGCCTGCCCGTCATGTCGGACAGCTTCATGTCGCTGTTCTTGGGGATGGCGGGGTTCTCGCGCGGTCCCTCCATCGCGATGTCCGCGCTCTGCGCGCCGCCCGCCTTCAGCGTGCCGGTGGGCTTGACGGTGTTCGCGTCGAGGTCGAGGACGTCGGGGTTCTTCGAGGCGGCCTGGACGAACTTCCAGGTGATGGTGACCTCGTCGCCCACCTTCGCCTCGGCCGGCGCGGTGATCTCCACCTTCGTGGTGCCCTGCACGGCGGGCAGCCCGGAGATCGGGGGCGGGATGCACTCCGTGCTGTACGACACCTCTGCGGCCTGCGCCGGGACGGCGGCCACTCCCAGCAGGACGCCCGCACCGCCGAGCATCAGCGCGACCCCGGCCGCGCCCGCCCTGCGGCCTCCGGCCCGTACCACTCTCCGTTGCGTTCTCACGTGTGCCCCTTTCTCGTCTGCGTCGTCGGACCGTTCTCGTGCGGTGCGGAGAGCCGACCGGTCGCCCCGGTCCCCGGATCGCTGTCCGGGGTGAACCAGGGCAGGGCCGGAGCCCGGGAGGACGGGTCGTCCTCCGGGTTCCGGGGTACGGGATTCGCCCGGGGCAGGCGCAGGGTGAGTTCGCCCGGCCGCAGCCGCCGGTGCCGGACAGCCCGCCCGGCCGGCCTGCGGGGGCGCACCCGGTCCACCACGGCCATGCCGACGCGGAACACCGCGGCCGGGACGACGACGCAGAGCAGGATCCAGAAGACGGTGACGCCCCAGGGGCGGCCCACGCCCCACGGCTGCTCGGCGAGCACCTTCCCGCCGTACCTCAGCGAGATCGTGTAGTCGCCGTGCGCCCCGGCCGACAGCTCGACCGGAAGTCTGATCTGCGCCTTGCGGCCGGGCGCGACGGTGCCGCGCCACTGCCGTTCCTCCCACTGCGGGGCGAACACCCCGTGGGAGGTGCCGACCTGGAAGACCGGGTCCTTCACGGGGCTGGTGCCGACGTTGCCGACGGTGAGGACGAGGGTGCGCGAGGGAGGCGAGCCGAACCAGGTCAGCAGACCGCTCGACCCGTCGAGCCGGGGATCGCTCAGCACCGAGATCCGGCCGCCGCTCTCCTCCTTCGGCAACGGCTCGACCGCGTGGCCGGCCACCATGAAGATGGCGTCGGCCTCCGCCTTCTCCCCGGTGACGGTGGCGACGTGCACCACGCAGGGGCAGGGCTCGGGCGGCTCGGTGACCGGGAGTCTCCCGCTGAAGCCGCCCTTGGCGTCGGTGGTGACGGCCCGTCCGTCGGCGTTGGCGCAGGAGTTGGTGCCGCCGATCACCCCGCGCGAGGGCACGGACTGTCCGCAGATCAGCATCATGAGCAGCGTCCCGGGCCGCCATCCGCTGCCGGTCACGGTGATCGAACCGCCGGTTCCCGCCTCGGACTTCGACAGCGTGACGCCCGGCTTCCCGGCGGCGGCCGCCGGTCCCGCCGAGGCCGCCACCGCCGACGGGACCAGAAGAAGGGCCAGCACCGCGCCCAGCGCCACCGCCCGTACCCTGCCGCCCAGGACGCTCACGACACCGCTCCCGTCAACTCGACATCCGTGCCGCTGTGTTCACCGGCCCCGCCGCCTCGCGCCCGGCGCCCGCGGTGCTCCGGCCCGCGCGCCCCGGCCCGCCTCCGGTGCCGTGCGGCGGCCAGGGCGCCCAGCACCACCAGGACGCCTCCCGCCCCGGCCACCGCCCCCCACGGCACGAAACGGACCGACGCGGTCGCCGTCGAGCGCGCACCGCCCGCCGCCGTCACCGTCAGCCGTACGTCCGCCGCGTCGAGTGCCGGCGGGTCGGTCCACGGCTCGCGGAGCGTGACGCGGCGGCCCGGCGGGAGTTCGACGGGCAGGGCGCGCGGGCCCCGGTCGAGCAGGGTGCCGAGGACCCCGTCCACGTGCACGGCGAGCCGCGGGGCGAGGACCGTGGTGCCGCGGTTGACCAGCTCGTACGAGATCCGCCCGCCGCCCACCTCGACGTGCTCGACGGTCAGCGCCGACAGCGCGGGTCCCGGCACCCGGAGCCGGACCCGGACCGCCGAGGTGCGGCCGCCGCCGCTCGCGACGATCGCGCCGGGATGGTCACCGGGCGCCGCTCCGGCCGGAACGCCGACGGTGAACGGCACGTCGGCGCGGGTGCGCGCCGGCACCCGTACGGACAGCTCCCGCACCGCGCTCCTGCGGCCGTCCGCGTGTCCGGCGAAGACGATCCAGGCGCCCGCGTCCACCGGGCGTCCGCGCGCCGCGGGGGCGCCGTCGGCGGTGTCGTCCGCGTCGGCGCCGCGCAGGTGGACCGTGACGGGCCGCGCACCGGGGTTGAGCACGGACACCGCGTCCTGGAGGACCGTGCCGGGCGCGCCCTCCGCGTAGACGGAGGGCCGTCCGTCCGCCGCGCCGCCCGCGGCCGGCACGAGGGACCAGCCCTCGGCGGCCAGGGCCGTCGGCGCCGCGCTCAGCAGCACCAGGGCCAGGCCCAGCGCGCGGGCGGCGGGGAGTGCGTGGGGCATGCGGCGGCTCCAGGTCGGGGCGGGGAGGTCAGCGGCGTACCGCCTGGTGCCTGCGCGTCAGCCACAGCACTCCTGCCGCGCCGGCGAGCAGGACCGTGCCGCCGAGGGTGCCGAGGGCGATCACGGAGTCCTCGGGGCCGGTCTGCGGGAGGGAGCCGCCGGAACCGGAGGAACCCGAGGTCGACGAGCCGGAACTCGACGAGCCCGAGGTCGAGGAACCCGAGGTCGACGAACCCGAACCGCCGGCCGCCGTGACGTCGAGGGTCAGCGAAGGCCCGGGATTGTTCGAGGGCGTGCACGTGGTCGTGGTGCCGAGGGCCTTGATGGTGAGGACGCCCGCGGTGAAGGTGACCTTGCCGGACTTCCTCGGCGTGTAGGTTCCGCTCAAGTCGCTGATCTTTATGGGGGTGTTGGCGGGGATGGCGGCCGCGTTGGCCGGTCCGCTGACCGCCACCGTGCCGCTGTCCGCGCCGCCCACCTTGATGACCGCGCTCGGCGACATCGCGCCCTTGCCGAGTTCGACCGGGCTGGAGGAGACGCCCTTCTGCCAGGACATGGTGAGCCTGTAGGCGCTGCCGCTCCTGACGCTCTTGATGTCGATGGGCGAGACGGCGCTCTTGTCGCCGATCGGCGTCTTGCACTGGTAGTTGACGTCCACCACGTCGGCCCGGGCTGCGGGGGCGGCCGTCAGCACCGCCGAGCCGGCCAGGGCCGCGGCGAACGCGAGCGCGGCGGTTCGTTTCTGGTACGTCCGGTACGACACGGGCCTGCCCCTCATTTCTGACGGAACATCAGATGGGCCGTCAAGGTACGCCCGGGGACTTGTGGAGGGAAGACAAAGCGCGCGCCGGATCCACGGGGATCCGGCGCGCACCGAGTGCCGCACGAAGAAGGGTCCGGGCCGCGGGACGGCGGGCGGTACGGCCCGTCGGGCTACGCGGGGGCGCCGAGTTCCGCCCAGACCGTCTTGCCCGCGACGCCGGGCGTGCGCACGACCCCCCAGTCCAGGCAGAGCCGCTGCACGATGAACATGCCGTGGCCGCCGGGCCGGCCGGCGCGGTGCGGGGTGCGCGGGGCGGGCTGGCCCGACCCCCGGTCCGCGACCTCGATGCGCAGCACCTTGTTGCCGCAGGAGATCCGGAGTTCGTCCGGGCCCTCGGCGTGCAGGCAGGCGTTCGTGACCAGCTCGGAGACGACCAGCAGGACGTCCTCGGCGGCCGCGCGCCGGTCGGCGCTCGCCGCGGGCAGCCAGCCCCACGCGTACAGCGCCTGCCGGGCGAAGTCACGGGCGAGCGGTACGACGCCGCTCTCGCCCGCGAGGTTCAGCGCCCGGACCTGGGGGCCGGCGGACGCGGAAGCCGCGCCGGCGGCCGGGACGGCGCCGTCGGCGGAACCCGTGCCGGCCGGAGCGGCACCGTCGACGGGCGCCACGCCGTCCACGGGCGCCACGCTCCGCGCGGACACGGCGGAAGCGCCGCCGTCGCCCGACTCCGGGCCGCGGTCGCCCGGCGAGCAGGGCCGGGTGGTGCTCATCAGCGCTTCACCTCACCGATTCACCGGTTCACGATTCAAGACTCGGTACTTCACGATTCAAGACTCAGTACGCAGTACTCAGTACGGATGGATCAAGGGCTTTCGCCGCTCGCGGATCGAGGGCTCCCGCCGCACCGGCCGCCGGTCCCCGGGCCGTCGGCGCGTCCAGGATGTCTCCTGCCCGACGGAACCGCCCGAACACCCATTTTTTCGGCACGGAACCCGGGACGCGAGTGACGCGTCGGTCACACGGAGACGTCCGGGGCCGGGGTGACGACATGACCGAAGGCCCGCGCTCAGCCGGACAGGGCCGCTTCGAGCGTGTCGTGGACGGTGAAAACGGCCTCCGCCCCGGTGATCTCGAAGACCCGCGCCACCACCGGCTGCATCGCGGCCAGGTGCACCCCGCCGCCCGCGGCCTCGACCTTCAGCCGGGCACCGAGCAGCACGTTGAGCCCCGTGGAGTCGCAGAACTCCAGACGCGAGCAGTCGATGACCAGCCGCGCGCACCCCTTTTCGAGGCACTCCTCGAGTGGTTCGCGCAACAGGTCGGCCGTGTGGTGATCGAGCTCACCCGCGGGGGTCACGACGGCACTCGTGCCCTCTTCCCGCACCTCGACAAGAAGCCGGCCAGACTGTGCGCTGCCGACCGTCCCGCGGTCCATGCCGTCTCTCTCCCGAGTGTCGCGACTATTGACGTACGCACTCGAACACTACGCCTTCTCCACGTCACCCGACACCCGAACAACCCTACGAAAATGGACATTTCGCAGCGTAAGGTACTTGCGACGGGTTCGGGGAACCAGGTAGGGCTAGTAGGGAGACCTGTCCGGCCCGACCGGCTTCGGAGGCGCCGCACACCGCAGTGCACGTATCGGCATCGGCGGCCACATGCCGAGAACGATGGAGGACACATGTCACCCCGGCTCGACGCATCGCAGACCCTGACGGCGACGTCGGCACCTTCTCCGGAGTCCCCGGAGCACGTCGACGGAACCGGAACCGACGGAGCCGGCGCGCTTCCCGGACTCGCCGGACTCCCGGAGATCCCCCCGTACGACGAGGTGGGTCCGGTGGACGCGCGGGCTCTGTCCAAGACGCTCTTCGCGCGGCTGGAGTCCCTCGAAGAGGGCACGCACGACTACGCGTACGTACGCAACACGCTCGTCGAACTCAACCTCGCGCTGGTGAAGTTCGCCGCCTCCCGCTTCCGCTCCCGCAGCGAGCCGATGGAGGACATCGTCCAGGTCGGCACCATCGGCCTCGTCAAGGCGATCGACCGGTTCGAGCTGAGCCGCGGCGTCGAGTTCCCCACCTTCGCCATGCCGACGATCATCGGCGAGATCAAGCGCTTCTTCCGCGACACCTCCTGGTCCGTGCGAGTACCGCGCAGGCTCCAGGAACTCCGCCTCGACCTGGCCAAGGCCGGCGACGAACTGGCCCAGCGCCTCGACCGCGCCCCGACCGTGGACGAGCTCGCGCAGCGGCTCGGCATCGGCCGCGACGAGGTCGTCGAGGGCATGGCCGCGTCGAACGCCTACACGGCCAGTTCACTGGACGCCCAGCCCGAGGAGGACGACTCCGAGGGCACGCTCGCGGACCGCATCGGCTACGAGGACAACGGACTCGAGGGCATCGAGTACATGGAGTCCCTCAAGCCCCTGATCGCCGAACTCCCGCAGCGCGACCGGCGGATCCTCTCCCTGCGGTTCGTGGCGAACATGACCCAGGCCGAGATCGGCGACGAACTCGGCATCTCCCAGATGCACGTCTCCCGGCTGCTGTCGCGCACCCTCGCACGGCTCCGGAAGGGCCTGACCGTCGAGGAGTGACACGGCCTCACGGCCCACCGGGGCCGCGCGCACGAGCGGTCCGGCGCCGACGGCGCCGGACCGCTCCGTCCTTCCGGCGGCACGACCGGCCTCCCTCGCGGCACTTCGACCGGGCCCCGTCGAACCTCCCGCCCCGGCCCCGGGACGGCATCCGCGCAGCCCGGACAACTTCCTTGCCCCCAGGGAGATTGAGAGCGCTCCCACGGAATCGTTGTTCAACAACTCTTTCCCCGAAAGGTTGATCCCGTCACTATGGGCATCCCAAACTGGCCGGTACGTCAGGACGGGACGAGCACGCACCAGGTGCGGGGAGGCGGACAAGACATGGCGCAGGGCGACCCGGCCGACAGAGACACCCCGGCCGAGGGCGACGGACCGCTCGCGGGGGCGTCCGACGCACGGCTGACCGAGCTGCTGCGCGCCGGCGCCTCGACGTCGTACGCGGCCCTCCAGGAACTCCGCGGACGCCACCGCGCCTCGGTCCTCGCCTACGCCCGGCTGTGCACCACCGGCGACTCCGGGGCCGGACAGCTCGCCGCGCAGACCTTCACCCTCGCGGCCCGCGAGACGGCACGCGGCATCGAACCGAGCGTTCCCTGGCGGCACCAGCTCCTGCTGCTGACCGGACGGGTGACGGCCTCGTGGGCCCGGGACCAGCGGGCCGCGGGCCTCGACCCCGGTCTGCTCCTCGTCCTCAGCACAGCGGACCCGGACGGCCCCGTCCCGTCCCTGCTCCCCGCCTTCCAGTCCCTCTCCTCCCGCGCCCAGGGGCTCATCTGGTACGCGGTCGTGGAGCGCGAGCCGGCCGAGCGGACGGCGCTCGTGCTCGGCCTCACGCCCGAGGACGTCTCGTACGGCACCGGCCAGGCTCTCCAGTCGCTGGGCCAGGCCTGTCTGAGGTACCGGCTGGCCGCCTCGGACGATCCGCGCTGCGGGGACTTCCGCCGGCTGATCGAGGAGTCGGTGCGGCCCGGCAGCTCCCGCTCCAGCACCGACCTGCACACCCACATGGCGCACTGCCCGCACTGCTCGGCCGCGTACGAGGAACTGACCGCCCTGCGCGACCACCCGCGCTCCGCGCTGGCCGAGGGCCTGCTGCCGTGGGCGGGAACGGCGTACGTCGCGGACGACGCGCCGGGGACGGGGACCCTCCCGCCCGGACCGGCCACCGGACCGCGGACGTCCGCGTGGCCCTGGCCGCCGTCCCGCCGGTTCGTCCTGACCTCGGCGGCGGCGCTCGGCGTGGCCCTGGCACCGGTCCTGTTCCTGCTGCTGCCCCAGGGCGGGGAGCCCGCCACGGGCGCGGCGGGCTCGGTCGGCACGCCCTCGGGTCCGGCCGCGGTGACCGTCACGGCGACGGTCCCGGTCACCCCGTCGGCGCCCACGCCCTCGGCATCGCCCTCGCCGTCGGCGACGTCCGCGTCGCCCTCCCCGTCCCGCACGTCGGCGCCGCCGAGGTCACCGAGCCCGAAGCCGACCCCGACCGTCGTCTTCCACCCGCCGGGCGGCGCCTCCGCCCAGGTCGTGAACGTCGCCTCGGGACTGTGCCTGGACATCCGCGACGGCGACCTGGAGAAGCGCACCGACGTGATCACGGCGCCCTGCACCTCCTCCACCACCCAGCGCTGGCGCGTCGACACCGGCAGCGGTTCCCTGCGGTCGGCCGCCGACGACGACTTCTGCCTGGACAGCCGCGGCTCCGTCGACCGGGGCGTGGGCATCTGGCCGTGCTCCTCGCTCGACGGCGACCACGGCGAGAACCTCCGCTTCACCGTCGACCCGGACGGGGTGATCCGCCCGGCCGTGGCCATCGCGACGGCCATGACACCGGACGGCGACGGCGGACTGTCCCTGGTGCCGCTGAACGGGGGCACGGGCCAGCGCTGGCGCGCGGGCAGCACCTGAGGGGCCCCGGCCGTCCTGCGGGGACGCCCGGCGCGGGTCCGAGGGATCGCCCGGCGCGCCCCCGGCGGCGGCTCAGACCTCGCGGACGCCGCGCCGCCAGACACCGGTGACCAGCGGGACGCCCGGGCGGTAGGCGAGGTGCACGTGGCTCGGGGCGTCCAGGAGGGTCAGGTCCGCGTAGGCACCCGGCGCGATCCGGCCGACGTCGTCCCGGCGCAGCGCCCTCGCGCCTCCCGCCGTCGCCGACCACACGGCCTCGTCCGGGGTCATCCGCATGTCCCGTACCGCGAGCGCGATGCAGAAGGGCACGGACGAGGTGAAGGACGAGCCGGGGTTGCAGTCGGTGGACAGGGCCACCGTGACACCGGCGTCGATCAGCCTGCGGGCGTCCGGCCATTCGGCGCGGGTGGAGAACTCGGCACCGGGCAGCAGGGTCGCCACGGTGTCGCCGCTCGCCAGGGCGTCGACGTCCGCGTCGGTCAGGTGGGTGCAGTGGTCGGCGCTCGCCGCGTCCAGCTCGACGGCGAGCTGGACGCCGGGGCCGTACGAGAGCTGGTTGGCGTGCACGCGCGGGTGCAGCCCCTTGGCCTTGCCCGCCGTGAGGATCGCGCGGGCCTGGTCGCCGTCGAAGGCGCCCTTCTCGCAGAAGACGTCCACCCAACGGGCGTACGGGGCGCACGCGTCGAGCATCTCGCCGGTGACCAGGGCGACGTAGCCGGCCGGGTCGTCGGCGTAGTCCGGCGAGACGATGTGCGCGCCGAGATAGGTGACCTCGTCGGTGTGCGCGGCAGCGATGCGCAGCGCACGGGCCTCGTCCTCGACGGTCAGGCCGTAGCCCGACTTGGTCTCGAAGGTCGTGGTGCCCTGGCGCAGGGCCTCGCGCAGGTAGCGGGTGAGGTTGCGCTCCAGGTCCTCGTCGGAGGCGGCGCGGGTGGCGGCGACGGTGGTGCGGATGCCGCCCGCGCTGTACGCGCGGCCGGACATGCGGGCGTTGAACTCCTGGGTGCGGTCGCCCGCGAAGACCAGGTGCGAGTGGGAGTCCACGAAGCCGGGGATCACCGCGCGTCCACCGGCGTCGACCCGGTTGTCGGTGGCGGGTGCTTTGCTTGATTCACCGGTCCACGCGACCCGGTCGCCTTCGATGACGACGGCCGCGTCCTGGATCAGACCGAGGGGGGAACCGTCGCCTAGGGAGGGATCGTTGGTGACCAGACCGGCGATGTTGGTGATGACGGTCGTGCTGCTCATGGCGTCCTCAGGGGTGGCGGGACTGCTGGTGGGGGGTGTCGGTCGGACGGGGTCTTCCGCCCGACCGGTGGTCAGGAGCGCAGTGCCTGGACGGCGTCCGCGAGCGCTGCCGGCACATCGGGGACGAGCGTGTGCGCGCCGTCTCGCACGACGTGCCGGCCCGCCACGACCGTGTGCCGGACGTCGGCGGCCGTGGCCGCGAATACGGCTGTCTCCGCGCCGAGGCGCGGCACCGGTCCCGCCGTCCTGACCGAGTCGAGGGCGATCGTCGTGAAGTCGGCGAGCGCGCCCGTCTCGATGGTGCCCGCGCCGTCCCAGCCGAGGGCCGCGTGGCCGTCGGCGGAGGCGGCGCGCAGCAGGGCGGCCGCCGTCCAGTGACCGCGGGTGCGGGTGCGCAGCCGTTCGTTCAGCTCCATCGCGCGGGCCTCTTCGAGGAGGTCGATGACGGCGTGGCTGTCGGAGCCGAGCGAGAGGGGGGAGCCCGCGCCCTGGAGGGCGACGGCGGGGCCGATGCCGTCGGCGAGGTCGCGTTCGGTGGTGGGGCACATGCAGGTGCCGGTGCCCGAGCCGCCGAGCAGGGCGATGTCCTCGTCGGTGAGGTGCGTGTTGTGGACGCCGGTGGTGCGCGGTCCGAGGACGCCGTGGTCGGCGAGCAGGCGGGTGGGCGTGCGGCCGTGCGCGGCCTGACACGCCTCGTTCTCCGCCGTCTGCTCGGACAGGTGCACGTGGAGCGGGGCGCGCCGCTCCTCGGCCCAGCGCGCCACGGTGGCGAGCTGTCCGGCGGGCACGGCCCGTACGGAGTGGATCGCCGCGCCGATCCGTGCGTGGTCCCGGTCCTTGAGAAGTGAACAGCGTTCCGCCCAGGCGTCGGCGGTGCCGTCGGAGAAGCGCCGCTGGTGCTGGTTGGGGGGCTGTCCGAAGCCGGAGGAGAGGTAGGCCGCGTCGAGCAGGGTGATGCGGATGCCCGCGTCGGCGGCGGCGGTGATGAGCGCCTCGCCCATGGCGTTGGGGTCGGCGTAGGGGGTGCCGTCGTGGGCGTGGTGCACGTAGTGGAACTCGCCGACGGCGGTGACTCCGGCGAGCGCCATCTCGGCGTACACCGCGCGGGCCAGCGCGTGGTAGGTCTCCGGGGTCAGCCGGTCCGCGAAGGAGTACATGATCTCGCGCCAGGTCCAGAAGGTTCCGGAGCCGACCTGGACGGTGCCGCGCAGGGCGCGGTGGAAGGCGTGCGAGTGGGCGTTGGCGAGGCCGGGGAGGGTGAGTCCGCGCAGGATCTCGGCGCCCGGCGGCGGGGTGTCGACGCCGGTGCGGACGTCGGTGAAACGGCCGTCGGCACCGGCCCCGGAGCCGCCCGCCGACACGGTCACGGCGACGCCCGGCTCGACGTGGGTGCCGAGCCAGGCGTGTTCCAGCCAGTACGTCTTGGTCACCTGCAGGCCAGCCCTTCGAGTACGTCGGCGAGTGCGGTCACCCCGGCCACGCAGTCGTCCTCGGCGGCGTGCTCGGCCGGGGAGTGCGAGACGCCCGTGGGGTTGCGTACGAACAGCATGGCGGTCGGGACGGTGCCGGAGAGGATTCCGGCGTCGTGTCCGGCGCCGGTCCCGAGGACGGGGACGTTCAGGGCGGCGTCGCGGTCCTTGCCCAGGATGCGGGCGAGTTCGTCGCGCAGGGTGTGCTCGAACTCGACGACGGGGGTGAACGACTCGCGGATCACGTCGAGTTCGACGCCCTGTGCCTCGGCGTACTCGCGGGCCGCCTTCTCGACGCCGCCCACGACCGTGTCGAGGGTGGCCTGGTCGGCGGCGCGGGAGTCGAGCCAGCCGCGGACGAGGGAGGGGATGGCGTTGACGCCGTTCGGCTCGACGGCGATCTTGCCGAAGGTGGCGACAGCGCCCGCGAGCCGGGCCTCGCGGCGGGCGGCGAGGACGGTCTCGGCGTAGGGCAGCATCGGGTCGTGGCGGTCCACGAGCCGGGTGGTGCCGGCGTGGTTGGCCTCGCCGCGGAAGTCGAAGCGCCAGCGGCCGTGCGGCCAGATGGCGCTGGCGATGCCGACCTGGTCGCCGCTCAGGTCCAGTGCGCGGCCCTGCTCGACGTGGAGTTCGACGAACGCGCCGATCCGGCCGAGGCGTTCGGGGTCGGGGCCGATGGCGGCGGGGTCGTACCCGGCGCGCTCCATGGCCTGCGGCAGGGTGATGCCGTCGGCGTCGGTGAGCCGGTGCGCCTGCTCGACGGTGAGCTGTCCGGCGGCCAGCCGGGAGCCGACGCAGGCGAGGCCGAACCGGGCGCCCTCCTCGTCGCCGAAGTTGACGATGGCGAGGGGCTTGGTGAACCGGACGCCCCGGGCGCGGAGTTCGTCGAGGGCGGCGAAGGAGGAGACGACGCCGAGGGGGCCGTCGAAGGCGCCGCCGTCGGGCACGGAGTCCAGGTGCGAGCCGGTGACCACGGCGTCGCCCTCGGCGGGGTCGCCGAGCCAGGCCCACTGGTTGCCGTTGCGGTCGAGCTCGTAGGTGAGCCCGCGGGACTCGGCCTGCTGCCGGAACCACGCGCGGCAGTCGGTGTCGGCCCCGGTCCAGGCGAACCGGCGGTAGCCGCCGGAGGCGGAGCTGCGGCCGATCGGCAGCAGCTCCGCCCACATGCTGTGGAACGTCACGCGGAGGCCTCTTCCCGGCCTTCGCGCATCGGCACCCGGACCCCGCGCTCGTCCGCGACGGACTCGGCGATGTCGTAGCCGGCGTCGACGTGCCGGATGACGCCCATGCCCGGGTCGTTGGTGAGCACCCGGCGGATCTTCTCCCCGGCGAGCTTGGTGCCGTCGGCGACGGAGACCTGGCCGGCGTGGATGGAGCGGCCCATGCCGACGCCGCCGCCGTGGTGCAGGGAGACCCAGGAGGCGCCGGAGGCGACGTTCACCATGGCGTTCAGCAGCGGCCAGTCGGCGATCGCGTCGGAGCCGTCGAGCATGGCCTCGGTCTCGCGGTACGGGGAGGCGACGGAGCCGCAGTCGAGGTGGTCGCGGCCGATGGCGAGGGGGGCGGCGAGTTCGCCGGAGGCCACCATGTCGTTGAAGCGCTCGCCGGCCTTGTCGCGCTCGCCGTAGCCGAGCCAGCAGATGCGGGCGGGCAGGCCCTGGAAGTGGACGCGCTCGCCGGCCATCTTGATCCAGCGGTGCAGGGACTCGTTCTCCGGGAAGAGGTCGAGGATCGCCTTGTCCGTCTTGTGGATGTCGGAGGCCTCGCCGGACAGGGCCGCCCAGCGGAAGGGGCCCTTGCCCTCGCAGAAGAGGGGGCGGATGTAGGCGGGGACGAAGCCGGGGAAGGCGAAGGCGCGGTCGTAGCCGGCGAGCTGGGCCTCGCCGCGGATGGAGTTGCCGTAGTCGAAGACCTCGGCGCCCGCGTCCATGAAGCCGACCATGGCCTCGACGTGCCTGGCCATGGACTCGCGGGCGCGGGTGGTGAAGCCGGCCGGGTCCTTGGCGGCGGCGTCGGCCATGTCGTCGAAGTCGACGCCGACGGGGAGGTAGGCGAGCGGGTCGTGGGCCGAGGTCTGGTCGGTCACGATGTCGATGGGCGCGCCCTCGGCGAGCATGCGGGGAAGCAGCTCCGCCGCGTTGCCGAGCAGGCCGATGGAGAGCGGCTTGCGCTGGTCACGGGCCTCGACGGCCAGCTGGAGGGCGTGCTCCAGGGAGTCGGCCCGCACGTCCAGGTAGCGGTGCTCGATGCGGCGCTCGATGGCGCGGGGGTCGACGTCGATGCAGATCGCGACGCCGTCGTTCATCGTGACGGCGAGCGGCTGGGCGCCGCCCATGCCGCCGAGGCCGGCGGTGAGGGTGATCGTCCCGGCCAGGGTGCCGCCGAACTTCTTCGCGGCGACGGCGGCGAAGGTCTCGTAGGTGCCCTGGAGGATGCCCTGGGTGCCGATGTAGATCCACGAACCGGCGGTCATCTGGCCGTACATGGTCAGGCCGAGCTGCTCCAGGCGGCGGAACTCCTCCCAGTTCGCCCAGTCGCCGACCAGGTTGGAGTTGGCGATGAGGACGCGCGGGGCCCATTCGTGGGTCTGCATGACGCCGACCGGACGGCCGGACTGGACGAGCATCGTCTCGTCCTGCTTGAGGGTCTGCAGCGTGCGGACCATCGCGTCGAAGGAGCGCCAGTCACGGGCCGCCTTGCCGGTGCCGCCGTAGACGACGAGCTTGTCGGGGTGCTCGGCGACCTCGGGGTCGAGGTTGTTCTGGAGCATCCGCAGGGCGGCTTCCTGCTGCCATCCCAGGGCGCTCAGTTCCGTACCGCGCGGCGCTCGGACGGGGCGGGGTCCTGACATGGTCTGCCTCCTAGCGGACTGTTGCTGTAGATATTCACATCCTTGCTCTTTGAATAGAGCTAGTCAATAGGCGCGCGGGCCCGCGCGCGCTCCTCCCGGATGTTTGGCTGGGACGCATGGGCGCAGACATGGACAGGGCGGGGGGCCTGACGGACGACGGCGACGACGACGGGACGAGGGGGCTGTGATGTCTTCGGCGGGGACTTCGGACGCGGCACGGGTCTCACGGCGGGACGACGCCGTGCGGGCCGCCGTGGAGCAGGGGCTCATCGCCCCGGACCGTCCCGTCGTCGCGCTCCTGGACGTCGCCGGCATCCGGGCCTCGGCCGCCGCGCTGCACGCCGCCTTCGACGCGGTGACCGCTCCCGGCACCCCGGTGCTGCACGCCTTCGCGGTGAAGGCCACGCCCCTCGTGCCCGTCCTGCGGCTGCTGCGCGAGGAGGGCGTCGGCGCGGAGGTGGCGAGCCCCGGGGAGCTCGCGCTCGCCCGGGCCGCCGGGATCCCGCCCGGGCGGACCGTGCTCGACTCGCCGGCCAAGACGCCCGCCGAACTGCGCGAGGCGCTGGCGCTGGGCGTCGCGGTCAACGCCGACAGCCCGCAGGAACTGGACCGCATCGACGCCGCCGTCCGCTCGGCGGCCACCGCCTCCCCCCTCGGGATCCGGGTGAACCCGCAGGTCGGCGGCGGCTCGATCGAGGCACTGTCGACGGCCACCGCCACCTCCAAGTTCGGGGTCGCGCTGCGGGACGAGGGGGCCCGCGCCTGGATCGTGCGGGCGTACGCCGACCGGCCCTGGCTGACCCGGCTGCACGCGCACTCGGGCTCGCAGGGCATGCCGCTGGCGCTGATGACGCGGGGCGTGGCGGAGACGTACGCGCTGGCCGAGGAGATCAACCGGCACGTCGGGCGGCACCAGGTCGACACGGTCGACATCGGCGGCGGGCTGCCGGTCGACTTCACCTCCGACGCCGTGGAACCGACGTTCGCGCGGTACGCGCGGCTGCTCGCCGAGGCGGCACCGGGACTGTTCCACGGGCGGTACGGGCTGGTCACCGAGTTCGGGCGGTCACTGCTGGCCAAGCACGGGACGGTGCTGGCCCGGGTCGAGTACACGAAGTCCGCCGGGGGCCGGGCGGTCGCGGTCACCCACGCCGGGGTGCAGGTGGCGACCCGCACGGTGTACGCGCCGGGGTCGTGGCCGCTGCGGATCGCCGCGTACGACGCGAAGGGCCGGCCCAGGACGGGGCCGGACGTCGTCCAGGACGTCGCGGGCCCGGCCTGCTTCGCGGGCGACCTGCTCGCCGAGGGCCGCGCGCTGCCGCTGCTGGAACAGGGCGACCACGTGGCCGCCCTGGACACGGGCGCGTACTACTTCGCCCACCACTACGCGTACAACTCCCTGGCCCGCCCCGGCGTCTACGGCTACGCGGGCGACGCGGCGGGCGTGCGCTTCGCGGTCGTACGGGAGCCGCAGACCCTCGACGAGATCGTCACGGAGTCGGGCGGCCCCCACGCCGGCTCACTGACCGGCCTGTAGCGGATTCAGCCCCTCCGGCGTTCGAGGAGCGGGGTCCGGGGCGGAGCCCCGAGTACGGGAGGACCGGGGTAGCGGGACGTGACTCCGAGGCGCCCCGCAGGCTCACCGGTCCCGGCGCGCACTCGGACCGAGGGCGCCCGTTCGCACCCATGTGCGCCCCTGCCGCACCACTCCGGGGCAGCACAAACCGACCCCAGGGGGTTTAAGCACACCTGAGAATGTGGTCAGTCGACCCACCTTAGTCATCGCGGGCATTTTCCACAGGAAAATGCCGGATCACTCCCTTCCCGTGCGCACAGTGCGTAACTTCGTCGTCACTCGGCCGAACCCTTTGGCGGGAGGGAGACACGGTGCCCGGAATCGACGAGTGCCTGCTGGAGGCCATGACACTGCCCGGGGCCCGGGGCGCCTCGGTGGTCGACTGGACCAGCGGCCTGGCCCTGGGCACGGTCGGCGACGCTCCGGGCGACGACCACGAGACGACCGCGGCGGAGGCCGCCGAGCTGGCCCGGCTCGCCGCGGAGAACCGCTCGTTCGCCCCCAAGGGCGGCTCCGACTGGTCCGAGTGGTCCGACCAGGAGACGCCGATCGAAGACCTGATCATCAGCAACCGCGACAGCTATCACGTCCTGCGCTTCGTCCGGACCGCCTTCGACAGCAGCGTGTTCCTGCACCTGTGGCTGGCCCGCGCGGACGGCAACCTCGCCCTGGCGCGCATCCGGCTGGGCGAGATGGCCGGACGGCTGGTGCTCGTATGACCACGGTCCGGACCTCCCCCCCGCCCCGTCTCCCGATACGGGACACGGCACAGGGCGCCGCCGGCGGCGCCTCACCGATGCTCGGCCGGCTCGCCGACGAGCGGGCCACCGGCGTCCTCATCCGCGAGCGCGGCACCCTCTACCTCGCCGACGGCGAGGTGGTGCACGCCGAGAGCCCGGCCACACCCGGGCTCGACGTCCTGTTCTCCGTCCACGGCGTCCTGGACCCCGAGGTGTGGCGGGAGGCGGTCGCCACGGCCGGGGCGCGCCGCAGCGTCGGCCGGTTCCTGATCGACAGCGGACGGATCGCGGAGGGCGCGCTGGAGCTGTGCCACCTCGGCTCCCTGTACGACGCCGCGTACTTCGTGCTCGGACCGAGCAGCACGCCGAGCCGCTTCCGGTACGGCGCCGCGCACTGGTTCGGCCCCCTCCGCCCGGTCCCGGTCGCCGCGCTGGAGCGCGAGACGGTGCGCCGGCGTGAACTCCTGCACCGGATCTGGCCCGACCCGGCCACCGACACCGCACCGCTGCGGCGCGCCCCGGGCACCACGGGACCCGCCGTCCCGTTCCGCCAGGAGGCCGTCCTCGGCCGCGTGGACGGCGTCCGCACGGCGGCGGACGTGTCCCTCGCCCTGGGACGGCCCGCCTTCCACACGCTCGTCGACCTGCGCCGGCTCGCCGCCGCCGGACTCGTGACGGCCGCGCCCGAACCGCAGCCGCTTCCCCCGCCCAGCGTGCTCACCCAGACCTCCGCCGATCCCGACGTCGCGCTGCTGCGACGGCTCAGAGACGCGCTGGAGGCCTTGTGAGTCCCAACCCCGCGGGAGGCCTTGTGATCCGCGCGCTACGACAGCGTGCCGAGAGGAGACTGCTGATGGCGGCGGAGGCCGAAGTCCTGGACGAGCTCCATCGGCTCCGGGCCCGGGTGCCCCAGCTGACCGGAGCGCTCGCGGCCAGCGCCGACGGTCTCGTCCTCGCCCACGACACACCCGGCGTCGAGCCGGACGGCCTGGCCGCGCTCACCGCGGCCGCCCTGGGGGTCGCCATACGCATGGCCGAGTCCACCGGCCACGGCGACCTGCGCGAACTGCTGGTGCGCGGCGTGCACGGCTATGTCGCGACGTACGCCGCGGGCGGCTCCGCCGTGCTGACGCTGCTCGCCCAGGACCGGGTCAACGTCGGCCGGCTGCACCTGGAGGGGCGGCGCTCCGGCACCCGGATCGGCGAACTCGTCGACGCCGCCACGGCCCGTGGCGAGCCGGCCGCCGAACCGGCCAGGACCTCCACGAAGACCCCGCTGCGCACGCGCACTCCACGCGGCACCACATCCACTCCCGCCACCAACCACCCGAGAACATCAGAGAGCTGAAGGAGCACCACACCATGTCGAACACCGAGACCGCCCTCAAAGAGGCCCTGGCGTCCATCGAGGGCGCGACCGGAGCGGCCCTCGTCGACTACACCAGCGGAATGGCGCTGGGCACGATCGGCGGCAGCAAGAGCTTCGACCTCACCGTCGCGGCCGCCGGCAACACCGACGTCGTCCGCGCCAAGCTGCGCACCATGGAGCACCTGGGGCTGAAGGGCGACATCGAGGACATCCTGATCACGCTCTCCGACCAGTACCACCTGATCCGGCTGATGAAGGGCCGCGGTGGGAACGGCCTGTTCCTGTACCTGGTCCTCGACCAGAAGCGGGCCAACCTGGCGATGGCCCGGCACCAGCTGAAGAGGATCGAGTCCGATCTGGAGATCTAGCTCCACGCACCGGGTCCGGTTCCGTTCCGGTCAGTGACGCCGCGCCCCACCGGGCGCGGCGTCACCCGCCGCCACCCCGGTGGCCCGGACGGCACGGACCGGCTTGCCCACGGGGGCACCGGCGCGCCGGCCGAGCCAGTCGACGCGCACCCAGATCAGTGCCTGCTGCGCACGCTCCAGCCGCCCCAGCCGGGCGGCCTTCAGCCACAGTCCGACACCCGCCCCGGCGAGCAGCATGCCGCCCGCGGCGGGCACGGCGAACGAGCTGCCCAGCGCGGCGGCGAAGGCGAGCAGCAGCCACCAGCGGTGACCCCGGCGCCAGTTGCGCAGGGTCACGGCACGGTCCTGGAGCACATCGTGCTTACCGGCACGGGCGGCCGAGCGGACCAGGGCGTCGTACCGCTTCCTGCGCCAGTACGTCACCACGGCCGCCGTGACGAGGAACAGCGCGGCCCCCGCCATGACGCCGATCCTGCGCCCGGTCAGCCCGGGCAGCAGCACTCCGACCCCGGCGGCCAGCACTCCGCACCACCACAGCGGCGACGCCCCCGCCCTCACCACGACGGCCACCCGGGCCAGTCCCTGTCCTCCGCGCGTCATGATCCGCCTCCCGTCCCTGCGGCTGCACACCCACGGGCACGCCGCCGACCGCCGTCACGCCCGTATGCCTTCGGGCGCGCAGGTTAGCCACGCAAGGTGAGACGTGTCTGAGAAACGCCCGGATCGGGCCACAGTGCGGCCGGATCGCCCGGCCGCCGGGACGGCACGACGCCCCTACTCCACGAACAGGCCCCGTACGGCGGCCCTCGCGTCGAACTGCTCCAGCCGCGCCTGGGCGTCCGGCAGGTCGTCGCACATGGCCTCCAGCAGGACGCGGCCCAGCAGCATCGGCGCGCACGCCGTGTCGAACGCGAGGCCGGTGCCGACGGCGGCGGGGAGCAGCAGGTCGGACACCTTCGCCACCGGCGCGAACGCCGAGTCCGCGACCGTGACGACGGTCAGCCCCGCCTCCTTCGCGTGGCCGAGGGCGTCGAGGACCTCGCGCGGGTGGCGGGGCAGCGCGAAGCACAGCAGGGCCGTGGCCCCGGCCCGGACGGCCGCGTCGATGCGGTCCTGGAGCATCGTGCCGCCCTCGTGCAGCAGGCGGACGTCGGGGTGCACCTTGGCGGCGAAGTAGGCGAAGCCGTAAGCCTGGGAGGCGGCGGCGCGCAGCCCGAGGACGGGCAGCGGGCGGGAGGCGGCCAGCAGGCGTCCCGCCCGCTCGACCGGACGCGGATCGGCGAGCACGGCGGCGAGGTGGCGCAGGTTCTCGATCTCGGCCTCGACGGCCTGCTGGTACTCGTTGTACGAGGCGGTGTCGGCGGCCGGTTCGGCGGGCGCGACCTCGCGCAGGTGCTTGCGCAGCGCCGGGTAGCCGTCGAAGCCGAGGGCGACCGCGAAGCGGGTGACGGAGGGCTGGCTGACTCCGGCTAGTTCGGCGAGTTCGACGCTCGACAGGAACGGCACGTCGGCGGCGCTGCGCACCATGCTGTGGGCGATGCGCCGCTGGGTCGGGGTGAGCCTGCGCCCCTCGAAGAGGCTCTGGAGCCGTCCGGCGGGACTGTCGCCCGCCCCCGTGTCGCCCTCCGCGCCGCCGAACCCCGCCGTCTCGCCGGCGCCCGCGGTCTCACCGGCGCCCGTCGCCCGACCGCCCCTCGTCGCCCTGCCGCCCCCGGCCACCGTGCGGCCCTCCATCGCCTCGCCGCTCCCCATCGCCCTGCCGTTCCCGCCCATGTCGCCGCTCCCGGCCCTGTCGCTGACCGTGCTCATGACGTGCTCCCCCTCCAGATGTCCGTGAACCGGTCGAGCGGTACGGCGTCCGGCGTGCGGCGAGCGAGGCGGAGCCCGCCTGTTCCTCGACGCCCCGGGAGAGTACAGCGTGGGCGGGCGGGGCGGGCGCCGCCTGGGACGCCACCGCACGCGACGTGTCCACGGACCGAGACGACACCACGCGCACGCCCTTCTATTCAGGTACCCAGAACTCTGCATGACGATATGCAGACCGGCAAGGGGCGTCCGGGGGCCGGACCCGCCGCAACAGGGGGGCTATCCCCAGTGCCACGCGCGCACAGGCTGCCTAACGTGATGGGCATGACCGGTATGAACGCCCGCCATGACGACGCGGAGCTGAAGAAGGAACTCGACGCCACCCTGCACGCACGCAGGGAACTGGGCGAGGAGTACGAGTCCGCGCTGGTCGACTCGTTCCTGGAGAAGGTCGAGCAGCGCCTCGACGGCGTCGTCGACCGCCGGGTGCGGCGCCGGCTCGCCGAACAGCAGATGACGGTGGCGCGCGACGCCCGTTCGCCCCGGTCGGCCGACTCCTGGGGCGAGCGCTTCGGCTTCGGGATCGTCTCACTGGTCCTCGCGATCCCGCTGTCCGCGATCGGCGCCGCCCAGGCCGACCTGCCCGGTCTGCTGGTCGCCTGGGGCGGCATCGTCGGGGTGAACGTGGTCCAGGCGGCGCGGCTGTCCCCCGGTCTCTTCGGCCGCCGCGCGTCCCGGCCGGAGTCGGACTGGGAGGAGTAGGCGCCGGAAACGGCATACGAAAGGGCCCGGCACTCGGGACGAGTACCGGGCCCTTCGACGTATTGCGCGGGGACCGCCGCACCCCCGGTGAAGGGGGGCGGGACGACGGCGGTCCCCGCGGGGGACGCGGGCCGGGTCAGGACCGGGCTTGCGCGTCCTAGGCGTCCATGGAGGTCCGGGAGCCGCTCCGGAGGTCCTTGGCGCCGTTCGCCGCCGGCCCGGGCGGGGAGCCGCTCCCGCCCTGCCGACACCCACCAATGTGCCGGACCCGTGTTAAGCGGGTGCTGCGCGGACGTGACGCGCTCGTACCACTTCCGCGAAGTTCACCCCGGCCGGGGCCGGAAGATCCACACGGATCCGGCACTTCGAGCGAAATCCCTGCTCAGGCCCTGGACGGGTCAGGCCTTGGCGCCGCCCTTGGCCAGGAAGGACAGCAGGTCCTGCCGGCTGACGACGCCGGTGGGCTTGCCCTCGACGAGCACGATCGCCGCGTCGGCGCCGCCGAGCACGGTCATCAGGTCGCCGACCGGCTCGCCGGAACCGACCTGCGGCAGCGGCGCGGACATGTGCTTCTCCAGCGGGTCGTCCAGGGAGGCCCGCTTGGTGAACAGCGCGTCCAGGAGCTCGCGCTCCACGACCGACCCGATGACCTCGGCGGCCATCACGTCCGGGTGGCCGGCGCCCGGCTTGACGATCGGCATCTGCGAGACGCCGTACTCGCGCAGCACCTCGATGGCCTCGCCGACGGTCTCCTCCGGGTGCATGTGCACCAAGGACGGGATGGAGCCGCCCGCCTTGTCGTCGAGGACGTCGGCGACCCGGGCGCTGGGGCCCTCGTCCTCCAGGAAGCCGTAGTCCGCCATCCACTCGTCGTTGAAGATCTTGCTGAGGTAGCCGCGGCCGCTGTCGGGGAGCAGCACGACCACGACGTCGTCGGGGCCGAGGCGCTCGGCGACCCGCAGCGCGGCCACGACGGCCATGCCGCAGGAGCCGCCGACGAGCAGTCCCTCCTCCTTGGCCAGCCGGCGCGTCATCTGGAAGGAGTCCTTGTCGGACACGGCGACGATCTCGTCGGCGACCGTGCGGTCGTAGGCGGTCGGCCAGAAGTCCTCGCCGACGCCCTCGACGAGGTAGGGGCGGCCGGAGCCGCCGGAGTACACGGACCCCTCGGGGTCGGCGCCCACGACCTGGACCTTGCCGTCGCTGGCGTCCTTCAGGTACCGGCCGGTGCCGGAGATCGTGCCGCCGGTGCCCACGCCCGCGACGAAGTGCGTGATCTTCCCCTCGGTCTGCTCCCACAGCTCGGGTCCGGTGGAGTGGTAGTGCGACAGGGGGTTGTTCGGGTTGGAGTACTGGTCGGGCTTCCAGGCGCCCGGGGTCTCGCGCACGAGCCGGTCGGAGACGTTGTAGTACGAGTCCGGGTGCTCCGGGTCGACGGCGGTGGGGCACACCACGACGTCGGCCCCGTACGCGCGCATCACGTTGATCTTGTCGGTGGAGACCTTGTCGGGGCACACGAAGATGCAGTGGTACCCCTTCTGCTGCGCCACGATGGCGAGCCCGACACCGGTGTTCCCGCTGGTCGGCTCGACGATCGTGCCACCGGGCTTGAGCGCGCCGCTCTCCTCGGCGGCCTCGATCATGCGCAGGGCGATGCGGTCCTTCACGGATCCGCCGGGGTTGAAGTACTCGACCTTCGCCAGGACGGTCGCCTGGATGCCCGCGGTCACGCTGTTGAGCCTCACCAGCGGGGTGTTGCCGACGAGACTGATCATCGAGTCGTGGAATTGCACCGTTGTCTCCGGAGCTGCGTTTTTTACAGGAATGGTCTCGTCAGCCTACGGCCCTGAGCAGCCGTTCACCCTCGGTTGCGATTGGCTCACCCGCCCTTCGGGGCAAGCAGTGGTTGTACGGCTACAGGAGGTGGCGGCGACGGATGTCGAGCATGTCGAGGGCGAGGGTGGCCCGGCGGATCGCCGCGGGCGCGGCGTACGGCGGGGGCGGCGTCGGTCTGGTGGGGGCGGCGGCCGTCGGTCTGGTGCTGGCCGAGGTGCAGCTGGTGAAGAGGCACGTGGGCAACGGACACGCTCCCTACGCCCCGCGCGCGGACGGTCTCTACGGGTACGACTACACCGGCGCCTCCCCCGACGAACCCCCGCTGCGGCTGACGATGCTCGGCGACTCGACGGCCGCCGGCCAGGGAGTGCGCAGGGTCCGCCAGACCCCGGGGGCGCTGCTGGCCTCGGGGCTCGCGGCGGTGGCCGAGCGGCCGGTGGAGCTGTGCAACGTGGCGCAGCCCGGCGCCCAGTCGGACGACCTGGACCGGCAGGTCGCGCTCGCCCTCGCGGACACGTCCCGGGTGCCCGACGTCTGCGTGATCATGATCGGCGCGAACGACGTGACGCACCGTATGCCGCCGACACGCTCGGTGCGCCATCTGTCCGCGGCGGTACGCCGGCTGCGCACGGCCGGTGCGGAGGTGGTCGTCGGCACCTGTCCCGACCTGGGCACGGTCGAGCAGGTCCAGCAGCCGCTGCGGTGGCTGGCGCGGCGCGCCTCCCGCCAGCTCGCCGCCGCCCAGACGATCGGGACGGTCGAGCAGGGCGGCCGTACGGTGTCGCTGGGGGACCTGCTGGGCCCCGAGTTCGAGGCGAATCCCCGTGAGCTGTTCGGCCCCGACCACTACCACCCCTCGGCCGAGGGGTACGCGACGGCCGCCATGGCGATCCTTCCCACGGTCTGCGCGGCGCTGGGCCTCTGGCCGGCCGAGGAGGAGCGTCCGGACGTCTCGCGCCACGAGGGGTTCCTGCCGGTCGCCCGGGCGGCCGCGGAGGCCGCGGCCGAGCCCGGCACCGAGGTCGCCGCCGCGATGCCCACCGGTCCCCGTGGCCCCTGGGCCCTCCTCAAACGCCGCCGCCGCCAACGCCTCCCGGCGACGGACCCGGCCCCGACCCCCTCCAGCTGACCCCCCTGCGGGGCCCCTCCGGGGTCCGGGACCACACCCGCCTGCGGGCACGCGGGGTCGGGCCCGTACCCGGCCGCGGGCGCGCGGGGGCCGATCGCGCAGTTCCCCGCGCCCCTGGGCGTCCCACCCCGGCCGGCACCGAGATCCGACCTCGGCCGGGACGGCCCGTACCCGGCCGCGGGCGCGCGGGGGCCGATCGCGCAGTTCCCCGCGCCCCTGACCTCGTCACCCGTCCCGGCGCCGAACACTCAGCTCCGGCCTATGGGGAAATTCAGCCCCTCCGGCGTTTGAGGAGCGGGGGCCGGGGCAGAGCCCCGAGGGCGGCCACCCGGCCCGGGGTACCTCGCGACCCCGCCCCGGGAAACGCGCCCCACCCCCGCAAGGCGCCCCGCCCGAAAAAAGCAAGCGCTTAGAAAAGTGCGGTCCGTGTCACACCCCCACACCGGTGACCTCGACCGTACGTACGGGTAACTTCCCAAGCAGCCCTGCACACTTCCCGTACGCCAATGGAGCCGTGATGCCCGAAGCCGTGATCGTCTCAGCCGCCCGATCCCCGATCGGCCGCGCCTTCAAGGGCTCCCTGAAGGACGTGCGCCCCGACGACCTGACCGCCACGATCATCCAGGCCGCCCTCGCCAAGGTCCCCGAGCTGGACCCGAAGGACATCGACGACCTGATGCTCGGCTGCGGCCTCCCCGGCGGCGAGCAGGGCCACAACCTCGCCCGCATCGTGTCCGTGCAGATGGGCATGGACCACCTCCCGGGCTGCACCGTCACCCGTTACTGTTCCTCGTCCCTCCAGACCTCCCGCATGGCCCTGCACGCCATCAAGGCGGGCGAGGGCGACGTCTTCATCTCCGCGGGCGTCGAGATGGTGTCGCGGTCCGTCAAGGGCACCTCGGACGGCCTGCCCGAGACCCACAACCCCCTCTTCGCCGACGCCGAGGCCCGTACCCTCGAGGTCGCGCAGTCGGAGGGCTCGACCTGGCACGACCCGCGCGAGGACGACCTGGTCCCGGACGCGTACATCGGGATGGGCCAGACCGCCGAGAACCTGGCCCGCCTCAAGGGCGTCACCCGCCAGGACATGGACGAGTTCGGCGTGCGCTCGCAGAACCTCGCCGAGGAAGCCATCAAGAACGGCTTCTGGGAGCGCGAGATCACCCCGATCACGACCCCGGACGGAACGGTCGTCAGCAAGGACGACGGCCCGCGCGCGGGTGTGACGCTGGAGGCCGTCCAGGGCCTCAAGCCGGTCTTCCGCCCCGACGGCCTGGTCACCGCCGGCAACTGCTGCCCGCTGAACGACGGCGCCGCCGCCCTCGTGATCATGTCCGACACGAAGGCCCGCGAGCTCGGCCTGACCCCGCTCGCCCGCATCGTCTCGACCGGCGTCACCGGCCTGTCCCCCGAGATCATGGGCCTCGGCCCGGTGGAGGCCAGCAAGCAGGCGCTCGGCCGCGCCGGCCTCACCGTCGACGACATCGACCTGTTCGAGATCAACGAGGCCTTCGCCGCCCAGGTGATCCCGAGCGCCCGCGACCTCGGCATCCCGATGGACAAGCTGAACGTGAACGGCGGCGCCATCGCCATCGGCCACCCCTTCGGCATGACCGGCGCCCGCATCACCGGCACGCTCATCAACAGCCTCCAGTTCCACGACAAGCAGTTCGGCCTGGAGACCATGTGCGTCGGCGGCGGCCAGGGCATGGCGATGGTCATCGAGCGCCTGAGCTGACAACGACGACCCGTTCCCGTGACGGGTTTTGAACCCAGCGTGAACGAATCGGCCCAGAAGCCCGGAATCACCGGGCCTCTGGGCCGATTTGTGATCCAATCCCTTCCAAGATGTGACCTATATCCCGCCGAACAGGCATCACCGCAGGTCAACCCCATTGCACAGCTAAACCTAAGGCCCAAAGTCCTGTCCTATTCGTGACGTTACGCACTGACAGTTTGGTGGTTCGCCCTTCAAGCTGAGGTAGGAAGTCGGGGGCCGACTTTGAACCGGGAGTACGTCAGTGAGCGCCATGCCGATTGCTCTGCTGCTCACCACCGCCGCCAGTGCGGGTGTGGGCGTCGCCGCTCTGCGCAGCCTGCGGGACCTGCGCCGGCAGGTCGCGGCCCTGCACAGTGAACTCACCGCGTACCGTGCCGGCGCGGCACGGGCTCTCGTGCCGGCGGCGCGCGGGTCCGCCGACGCGGACGAGATACGCACGGCCGTGGCCGACGCGCTGGCCGAGGAGCGGGAGCGGGAGCTCGCCGAGGCGCGGGCCTTCTGGGCCGCCCAGGAGGCGCGTGACGCCTCCGACGCGCCGTCGCTGCTCGGACTGCCCGACAGCGAGCTGTTCCTGCCGCGCCACTCGGACTTCGCGGGTCTCGACCACCTGGAGCCCGCGGCCGAGACCGGCACGGACCTCGACGAGTTCCTCCAGACCGGTACCGCGGGCGACTCGCCCGAGCTCGCCGCGGCCCGCCGCCGTCACCCCTCGCACCCGGACTTCGTGCCCGTCCAGTCACCGGTGGTCAGCGACCACGAACGCACGGTGACCCGCCTGGAGGAGCTCGCCGAGTCCCGTACGGAGCTGGCGGACGTGCGCCCCGGCCCGCTCGGCACCCTCGACGTCTACGTCTTCGCCGACGGCACGACCCTGTGCATGACCCCCGGCCACCGCGAGACCGCCCAGCGGCTCGCCGCCGCGCTGACGGCGGGCGAGGCTCCGGTCCTGCTCGGCGGCTCCGGCGTCTCGGGCGCGTACGCGCTGACCTTCTCCTTCGGCGAGGAGAGCGTCTACATCCTGGCGGACCGCGTCATAGCGTCGCTCTGACCTCCTCCCCGGCCCGGAGGCCGGGGATTCCCGTCCGCACCCGGAACGGGGACGGCCGGGCGCCGTCCCGCGCGCCGGAGCCGCCCCGAGGGTCAGACCCCGGCGCGTTTCTGCGCCTCGGCCACGAGCGTGACGGCTTCCGCCAGTTCCTCCTCGTTCTTCAGTACGAGGGCCAAGTCGTGCGCGGCGACCGTGATTTGGTCGGCGGCGGCGAACATCCCGGCGTCCGGCATCTCCCGGGGCTCCCCCGACGGGTCCTCGACCCGCTGGGCGCGCAGTGCGAACTCCCTGGCCAGCCCCAGTGCCTCCGCCGCGGCACTGCGTTGCAGGCGGCTCTGCGGGGCGGCCCGCAACCGGTCGGCGAAGTGGTCAACGGCTCGGGTCAACGGCGTCGTATCCAGCACGCCGCGAGACTACGCGCAGCGGCGGGACTGTTGCCAACGCCCCAACCCTCAGGCACGGTGGCGTGAAGGACCGGCTTACATCCCCTTTGCGTTCGGAGGCGCCGATGTCCCAAGTCTTCTACGAGGAGACCCATCGCAACCTGCTCGCCCGCATCCCCCATTGCACCGGTCGTGAGATCTCCGACTGGCTCCGCACCGTCGACGAAGGCCCCGCCCTCTTCCGCTTCGAGGAGAAGGTCAGCTGGCTCCGCGCCGAGCACGACCTCGCGTACGGCCACGCCAAAGCGATCATCCACGAGTACGACCTGAGGAGGGCCGCGCGCAAACTGCGGTGAGCGCGCCCCACCGGGCCGGCCGGCGTCCGACGACACGCGCGTGACGACCGGCACTCCATGACGAAGGGCCCGCGAACCAGTGGTTCGCGGGCCCTTCAGATCACCTGACGGCCGGTACGGCCGCCGGCGCCACTAGTCGTCGCCGCTGAAGATGGCGACCAGCCGCAGCATCTCGACGTAGATCCAGACCAGTGTCATGGTCAGGCCGAACGCCGCCAGCCAGGCCTCTTCCTTGGGCGCGCCGTAGGCGATGCCGTCCTCGATCTGCTTGAAGTCGAGGGTCAGGAAGAACGCGCCGAGCAGGATCGCCAGGATGCCGACGATCGCGCCGAGCGGGCCGTTGCTGCGCAGCCCGCCGTCCGGGGCGACGCCGAAGGCGACCAGCAGCATGTTCACCGCCATGACGGCGACGAACGCGATGGCGATGGTCAGACCGATGCGGGCGTACCGCGCGGTCACCCGGACCCAGCCCGCCTTGTAGACGAGGAGGGTGGCTCCGGTGACGGCCATGGTGCCGAGCACGGCCTGGAAGGGCGCGCCGGACCATGCCGCGTTGTACATCTCGCTGATCACGCCGAGGAAGACGCCCTCGAAGGCGGCGTAGGCGAGGATCAGCGCGGGTGAGGCGTTGCGCTTGAAGGACTGCACCATCGCGAACACGAAGGCGATCAGCGCGGCACCGATGGCCAGGCCGTAGCTCGTGCTGGAGACCGGCAGCAGCGCCCAGGCGAGGACGGCGCCGAGGACGACGGTGCCGAGCGTCATGGCCGAACGCACGACGACGTCGTCCATCGTCATGCGGCCGGTGGTGACCGGTGCCTGCGGCGGGGCTCCGTGCTGGAGGTCCTGCTGCGCGTAGGGGTTCTGGGCGTAAGGGTTCTGCGCGTAGGGGTTGCCACCCTGCTGGGCGTACGGGTTCCCCTGCGTGCCGACAGCGGGTCCCCCGGCCTGCGGCGCCGCGTTGAAGCCCGCGTGGCCGTTGTCGCGGCTGAACCCCCGTCGCGAGAAGACCGGGTTACTGCTCCTCATTTCGCTCCTCCATGGCCGCGCTGCGCGGCCTTGGCTCAAGAGTAATAGGTAGGCAAAGGAATGACCCTAGTGCTTGGGGAGGATCTTTCCCTTGTCGAGCCACGGTACGCGTGTGTCCCCCGGCACGCCTGTACTGGTACGAAGCCGTGACACCGGCCCCGGGGACGCGGCCCGCGGGATGTCCGCCCGGTGCGGTTTCCTTCACCCGACGGCAGGGTCCGGGCCCGGGGCCGGCAGGGTGCCGCGCGGGGGGCGGCAGGGGGCCGCGGGGGGGGGCGGTGAAGGTGCCGCCGGGAAGCGGTGAGGATGCCGGCCAGAAGGCGGCGGTGGCCGGAGGTGAGCCGGCGGGCCACGCTCGGAGTGTTCCGACTGTGGCCCGCGTCCTGCGCCACAGGGGCGGGAAGTGCCCGGAACCGGACTTGAACCGGTACGCCCGCGAGGGGCAGCGAGGTTTAAGCTCGCCGTGTCTGCATTCCACCATCCGGGCAGACCATGGGCTCCGCATCGAGGTTCCGAGCCTATCGGGGCGCGTCACCCCAACAGCGGGCGCGCGTACCGATGTTGTCTTATTTTATTGACGTCTGAGGGTGCATCAGCACACCGCACAGGCCGTCAGCACTTGCCAACAGCCTCCCGGACGCGCTGAGCCCGCGTACGCGGATTGACGGAATTTCACCGTCCGAACGCGCTCGCAACGGGCCTCGGACCAGGCCCCGGACCCTCCTCCGGGAGTACGGCCGCACACCGCGCGCTCCCCGCCCCGACCCGGACGCCTCTCGGGGAGCCCCGTCATACCCAGGTATGACACGACCGCCGCCGGTCCGACCCCAGGCTGCCCCCGGAACCGGAACAGCGGGTGACTACATCCCGCGGACCGGCACGGACGATGGAACACGTCCCGAGCAACCTCGTCCCGACAGGAGCCCCCTCCGTGACCACCACTCCCCTCGCCGGCACAAGCACCGCGATCGCGGCCCGCGCCACGGAACTGTCCAAGGTCTACGGACAGGGCGAGACCCAGGTGGTCGCGCTCGACCGGGTCTCCGTCGACTTCCGGCAGGCCGAGTTCACCGCGATCATGGGCCCCTCGGGGTCGGGCAAGTCCACGCTGATGCACTGCGTGGCGGGCCTCGACACCTTCTCCTCCGGCTCGGTGCGCATCGGCGACACCGAACTCGGCTCCCTGAAGGACAAGCAGCTCACCAAACTGCGCCGGGACAAGATCGGCTTCATCTTCCAGGCGTTCAACCTGCTGCCGACGCTGACGGCCCTGGAGAACATCACCCTCCCGATGGACATCGCCGGCCGCAAGCCGGACAAGGAGTGGCTGGACGACGTCATCAAGATGATCGGCCTCGCGGACCGGCTGGGCCACCGCCCCTCCCAGCTCTCCGGCGGCCAGCAGCAGCGCGTCGCCGTCGCCCGCGCCCTCGCCTCCCGCCCCGAGATCATCTTCGGCGACGAGCCGACCGGAAACCTCGACTCGCGCTCCGGCGCGGAGGTCCTCGGCTTCCTGCGCAACTCCGTGCGCGAACTCGGCCAGACCGTGGTGATGGTGACGCACGACCCGGTGGCCGCCGCCTACGCGGACCGGGTCGTCTTCCTCGCCGACGGACGGATCGTCGACGAGGTGCACGAGCCGACCGCCGACTCGGTCCTCGACCGGATGAAGCAGTTCGACGGCAAGAACCGCACGAGCTGACGCGGGGCCGCGCCCTCCCGACGCTCCCCCACTCCTCGTACACCTGGACTGAGACAACCCATGTTCCGTACCGCCTTGCGCAACGTGTTCGCGCACAAGGCCAGACTCCTGATGACCGTGCTCGCCGTCCTGCTCGGCGTCGCGTTCGTCTCGGGGACCCTGGTCTTCACCAACACCATCTCCGACGCCTACCAGAAGAGCTCCGCCAAGGGCTTCGACCAGGTCGACGTCGCCATCCGCCCCGAGCGCGCGGCGGACAGCGGCGACAGCATCGGCAAGAAGCACGAACTGACGCGGTCCCTGCTCGACAAGGCCGCCCGCGTGCCGGGAGCCGCCTCCGCGATCGGTGTCGTGGGCGGCTTCACCGCCGTCGCCGACAAGGACGGCAAGCTCATAGGCGGCGGCTTCCAGTCGCAGGGCGGCAACTACTGGGGCGACGAGGACCCCCGCTACCCCCTGACGGCCGGCCGCGCCCCGCACGGCACCGGCGAGATCGCGATCGACGCCGAGACCGCGAAGCGGGCCGGCTACGAGGTCGGCGACACCGTACGCCTCTCCGTCGACGGCCCCGTCCTGGAGCCCGTCGTCACCGGAATCTTCACCACCGACGACGGCAACGTGGCCGCGGGCGGCAGCCTCACCCTGTTCGACACGGCGACCGCGCAGCGGCTGTTCCACTCGGCCGGCGCCTACGACGAGATCGACGTGAAGGCCGCGCCGGACACCAGCCAGAGCGAGCTGCGCGCCGCGCTCGACGCCGTCGTGCCGAAGGACACCGCCTCCACCGTCACCGGCAAGAAGCTCGCCGACGACCAGGCCGAGCAGATCGCCGCGGCGATGAGCGGCATGAAGACGGGCCTGCTCGTCTTCGCCGGCATCGCGCTGTTCGTCGGCACGTTCATCATCGCCAACACCTTCACCATGCTGGTCGCCCAGCGCACCAAGGAGCTGGCGCTGCTGCGCGCCGTCGGCGCCTCCCGCCGCCAGGTCACCCGGTCGGTGCTGATCGAGGCGTTCGTGGTCGGCGCGGTGGCGGCCGTCGGCGGACTCGCCGCGGGCATCGGCATCGGCGCCGCGATGCGCTCCCTGATGGGCACGCTCGGCGCCACCGTGCCGGACGGACCGCTGGTCGTCTCCCCCGGCACCGTCGCCACGGCACTGCTCGTCGGCGTCCTCATCACGATGCTGGCCGCGTGGCTGCCGGGCCGCCGCGCCGCGAAGATCCCGCCGGTCGCCGCGATGAGCAGCGTCCACGCGAAGGCGACGACGAAGTCCCTGGTACTGCGGAACACGATCGGCGCCCTGTTCGCGGCCGCGGGTGTCGCCGTGGTCCTCTACGCCACGACGATGGACGGCTCGGACGGCCAGGCCCCGATGGGTCTCGGCGCCGTGCTCCTCATCATCGGCGTCTTCGTCCTCACCCCGCTGCTGTCCCGCCCGCTGATCGCCGCGGCGGCTCCCGTCCTGCGGGTCTTCGGGATCTCCGGCAACCTGGCCCGGCAGAACTCGGTGCGCAACCCGCGCCGCACCGCCGCGACCGCCTCGGCGCTGATGATCGGTCTCACGCTGATCACCGGCATGACGGTGATGGCGGGCAGCCTGCAGAAGTCGATCGACAAGATGGCCGGTTCGGCGATCAGGGCGGACTACGTCGTGTCGATGGCGAACGGCAACTCCCTCTCCCCGGACGTCGAGAAGAAGCTCGCCGCGACCGAGGGGGTCACCGACACCAGCCCGCTGCGCAACGCGCCCGCCCGCATCGACCGGGAGACGGAGTTCCTGACCGGCGTCAAGGGCGCGGCCATCGGCGAGCTCATCGACCTCGACGCCACCGACGGCTCCTTCGAGGTCGGCGGCACCGGGGTCGTGGTCGACTCGGACACGGCGAAGTCCCACGGCTGGAAGGCCGGTTCGGACTTCAAGGTCTCCTACGAGGACGGCGCCGAGGAGACCCTGACCGTCGCCGGGGTGTACGAGGCCAACGAGATGATCCGGGGCATCATCCTCGACAACGCCACGCTCTCCCCGCACGAGCGCGAGGCCTCCGACATGCAGGTCATGGTCAAGACGGCGGGCGGCGCCTCGGCCGCGGCCAAGGACGGGCTGGAGAAGGCCCTCGGCGACAACCCCGCCATCAAGGTCCAGGACAAGCAGGACATCTCCGACGACATCGCGCAGATGTTCACGCTGATCCTGAACATGCTCTACGGCCTGCTGGGAATGGCGGTCGTCGTCGCCGTGCTCGGTGTCATCAACACCCTGGCGATGTCGGTGTTCGAGCGCTCGCAGGAGATCGGGATGCTCCGCGCGATCGGCCTGGACCGCAGGGGCATCAAGCGGATGGTCCGTCTGGAGTCCCTGGTCATCTCGCTCTTCGGAGGCGTCCTCGGCGTCGGTCTCGGCGTGTTCTTCGGCTGGGCGGCCGGGGAGCTGCTGGGCAGCAGGATGGCGACGTACGAGCTCGTCCTGCCCTGGGGCCGGATGGCGGTCTTCCTCCTGCTCGCGGCGGCGGTCGGCGTCCTGGCGGCGCTCTGGCCGGCCCGCCGGGCGGCCCGTCTGAACATGCTGACGGCGATCAAGGCCGAGTAGCCGGGTCCGCCGGACGGGCCGCCACGGCAGCCCCGGAAAGACGGGGGGAGGGGTCCCGCTCCGTGCGGAGCGGGACCCCTCCCCCCGTCTCCGTGCGGCGCCGCTCCGCCCGTCAGTTCCAGGTCCTCGCCCGCAGCGGCATCCCGGACGATCCGGACCCGCCCCGGGTCCTCACCGCCAGGACCTGGTTGACGCCGATCTGGTTGCGTTCGAAGGCGACGGCGCTGGCCGCCATGTACAGGCGCCAGACGCGGGCCCGGCCCACGCCGGTGAGCCGGACGGCGCGGGACCAGCCGGCCTCCAGATTGGCGACCCAGCGGCGCAGGGTGAGCGCGTAGTGCTCGCGCAGGGCCTCGACGTCACGCACCTCGAACCCGGCCCGTTCGAGCTGCGCCACGGTCGTCCCGAGGGGGGCGAGTTCCCCGTCGGGGAACACGTAGGCGTCGATGAACGCGTCGACGGCGTAGGACGACTCGTCGCGCTGCGGGCGCCGGGCGATCTGGTGGTTGAGCAGCCGCCCGCCGGGCACGAGGAGGCCGCCGAGCGCCTCGGCGTACTCCAGGAAGCGCTCGGCGCCGACGTGTTCGGCCATGCCGATGGACGAGATCGCGTCGTAGGGCCCGTCGGTGACGTCCCGGTAGTCCTGCACCCTGATCTCCACCCGGTCGGCCAGGCCCTCGTCCGCGACCCGTTTACGGGCGTACGCGGCCTGTTCCCGCGACAGCGTCACCCCGACCACGTACGCGCCGTGGTCGCGGGCGGCGTGCACGGCCATCGAGCCCCAGCCGCAGCCGACGTCCAGGAGCCGCCGGCCGGGCTTCAGGGCCAGCTTCCGGCAGACGAGTTCGAGCTTGTCGCGCTGGGCCTCCTCCAGGGTGCCGCCCCGCTCCCAGTAGGCGCACGAGTAGACCATGGACGGGCCGAGGACGATCCCGTAGAAGTCGTTGCCGACGTCGTAGTGGTGGCTGACGGCCCTGCGGTCGGTGCGCCGGGTGTGCAGGTGGGAGCGCCTGCGCACCTCCTCCGCGGGCGGGGCGGGCGGCAGCGGCGGCCCGGCCATCCCCACCAGCCCGCGGACCGCGGCGCGCACCTCGGGGTCACGCAGCGCGGCCCCGAGCCCGCGCGCGTCCTCGCCCCGCTCCCAGACGAGCCCCGACAGCGCGTCCAGGGCGGCGTACAGGTCCCCCTCGATGCCCAGGTCGCCGGAGACCCACGCCCGGGCGAGGCCCAACTCGCCCGGCTTCCACAGCAGTCGGCGCAGGGCCCGCCGGTTGTGGACGACGAGCACCGGAGCCTTCGGCGGTCCCGCCTCCGAACCGTCCCAGGCGCGGACGCGCAACGGGAGCGGGACTCCCAGCAACTGTTCGACAAGGCCCTTGAGCCGTGGCGCGGCCTCCTGCATGGCGTACACCTCCGAGACGGCACTCCCGAACGCTCCGACACCAACGTAGACATCTACCGTTCCTAAAGGCTGAGCGAAAGTGAGTCCTGTTGCCAGAACCCATGCTCAGCCGAACGCCCCGAACGGTATTGGGCGTTCTGGTCACCCGCGTTCGCTCCGCGTCCGGGCGGCACGGATCGTGTCCGTGGTCCGGGAACGCGAGGGCGGGGTCCCTCCCGCCCCGGGACGTCCGGTCGGGCCTGGACGGTCCGATGCCCGTACCCATCGCTCCGGTGGGTACGGGGCGGTGCCGTCCGACGCCTGATCGGGTGCCCCAGGGCGCGTCTTCCGATCGCCACGGCGGCAGCGTCGTGGCGGGTCGTCTTTCTGGTTTTGCCAGTGAGGGGTTTTTGCCAGTGCCGGGTGCCCCACTTCGAGGTGTAGGCGGGGTCGACCGCGACCAGCGGAACACCGAGTTCGGTGGCCATGGAGACAAGGCGGGCGCGCAGCCGGGCCACCGGCATCCCGGAGATCAGCCGACGGAACTTCTTCCGGCGGCCGTGTTTCTCCCGGCTGGTCTCGGCGGTGAAGTCCAGGTCCTCCACCGCGATCGCCAACCGGTGGCGAACGGCCCAGTGCAGCAGCCGGGTCAGCGCGTGGCGCACCTGGGCATCGCGATGCTCGGCTGTGCCGGACAGGTCGTATTCGAAGCGACGCGGGTTGCCGACGGGGTTGCCGTGCACGTCCAGCCGCCAGGCCGCCAGATGGTCCGCGTTGGTGTCCACGCCGATCAGACCTCCTGCCCGGACCGCGGCCAGGGGCATGGCGGAGGCGGGTGAGATGGTCCAGGAAGCGGTCAGATACCAGCGCTGGCGGCCGGTGTCCTCGTGGATGCGGTAGGCAACTGCCCGATTCGCCTCGACGCGGTGGCGCCATGTCTCACCCCGGTGCGCGAACGACACCCGCGCGGTCAGGACGTAGCGGCCGTGCGGGGCGTTGGCGAGATGGGTGAGCGGGGCCGGGAGTTTGATGCTGACCTGGCCGTCGGGGCTGATCCTGATGGTCTCGTTGCCGTACCGTTTCCCGGACTCGCCGTCCGCCTGCAAAAACCGGCGCGTCGCCTCCCACCGGGATCGCCATGCTTTCTCGGTGAGCTGTGCTTCTTCCAGATGGTGGCGGTTGTTCAGCAGCCGTTTCCCGCCCCGCACCACCCGCACCCGCCCGGCCGCCCAGTCCGCCCGCGCCCGCTCCAGCCGGTCCTCCAACACCCGCAGCCGACGGGTCTTGGCACGCCACTCCCGCCTACTGCGGTAGCCACCCGGAGCCCGCTTGCTGCCCTTCTCCCCAAGAGGCAACGACAGCCGGTGCCGGATCATCTCCACCCCTGCTTCGAGCTGGCGGATGTGTGCCTGCTGGCCGCGCCGGGCCAACGCCCAGAGGTCATGGGTGACCTTGGTCAGCGATCCCGCCCAGCGCGATGACGACAAACCGGTCAGCTCCCGCTTCCGCGCCGCCCACGACTCGTTGTCGTGCTCCAGTCCGGTCGCACACCGCGCCTTCAGATCCCGGGAGGCCAGCGAACCGAGATGGCCGCCGACCAGCCGCAACACCCTCTCGTCCCCGGCGGTCAGGTCCTTGAGCCGGTCCCGGACCGCGACACCGGAAGGGCCGGGCACCACGAACGATGCCCCCACCGAGCGCAGATCACTCACACCCTCACCCCATCCAGCCCGAACGACCTGTCACTCCGCCCAACGACCACCCTCCACAGAGGTCACGCATTCGATATGGGAATACCCGTTCCCTCCCGGACTCCGCACGAGCGAAGACCGCCGACACTCACGCACGCACGCCAAAACACGCTTACGCACAGTCCACAGGCGACGGTCGCCAGCCCCTTCGACACGCGGCCCCCCTCCTTCCGCGACACGGATTCACAGAATGTGTGTATGCATCAGGTTCTTGGACCCGGGCCGTGCGCGCGGGTCGCGTGGAGGCAGAAAGCGGAGGAGGGAAGGCGGGAGGAACGCCGAAGGGGCCGCCCGCACCACGGATGGCGGGCGGCCCCTTCGGGGCGTTCGGTGACCGGAGGTCAGGAGTCCTCGGTCAGGAGGCCTTGGCCTTCTCCTCGGTCTTCACGGCGGGCGCCGGGGCGGCCGGAGCCGGCTTGGCGGCCTCGTAGAACTCCTCGCGCGGAGTCTCCATGGCACCCAGGGAGACGACCTCGCGCTTGAGGAACATGCCGAGCGTCCAGTCCGCGAAGACGCGGATCTTGCGGTTCCAGGTCGGCATGGCCATACCGTGGTAGCCACGGTGCATGTACCAGGCGAGACGGCCCTTGAGCTTGATCTTCATCTTGCCCATGACGATCATCGCGACGCCCTTGTGCAGACCGAGACCGGCCACGGCGCCCTTGTTGGCGTGCGCGTACTCCTTCTGCGGGAAGCCCCGCATGCCGGAGATCACGTTGTCGCCGAGGATCTTGGCCTGACGCAGCGCGTGCTGCGCGTTCGGCGGGCACCAGGCGTTCTCGACGCCGGCCTTGCGTGCGGCGACGTCCGGCACCTGGGCGTTGTCGCCCGCGGCCCAGATGTAGTCCGTGCCCTGCACCTGGAGGGTGGTCTGGGTGTCCACGTGGCCACGCGGGCCGAGCGGCAGACCGAAGCGGGAGAGAACGGGGTTCGGCTTGACGCCGGCCGTCCAGACGATCGTGTTGGAGTCGACCTCGAGGCCGTTCTTCAGCACGACGTGGCCGTCGACGCAGGAGTCCATGGAGGTGGAGAGGTAGATCTCCACACCGCGGCTCTCCAGGTGCTCCTTGCCGTACTGGCCGAGCTTGGGCCCGACCTCGGGAAGGATCTTGTCCGCGGCGTCGACGAGGATGAAGCGCATGTCCTCGCGGGACACGCTGCTGTAGTACTTGGCCGCGTCGCGGGCCATGTCCTCGACTTCACCGATGGTCTCGGCGCCGGCGAAGCCGCCGCCCACGAAGACGAAGGTCAGCGCCTTGCGGCGGACCTCCTCGTCCGTGGTGGAGTCGGCCTTGTCGAGCTGCTCGAGGACGTGGTTGCGCAGGCCGATGGCCTCCTCGATGCCCTTCATGCCGATGCCCTGCTCGGCGAGACCGGGGATCGGGAAGGTGCGGGAGACCGCGCCCATCGCGATGACGAGGTAGTCGAAAGGCAGCTCGTACGCCTCGCCCACGAGGGGGGCGACCGTGGCGACCTTGCGGTCCTGGTCGATGGTGGTGACCCGGCCGGTGAGGACCTCCGCCTTGGGAAGTACACGCCGCAGCGGGACGACGACGTGCCGCGGCGAGATGCTGCCGGCGGCTGCTTCGGGGAGGAAGGGCTGGTAGGTCATGTACGACCGGGGGTCGACGACCGTGACGGTCGCCTCTCCGTAGCGCATCTGCTTGAGGATGCGCCGAGCTGCGTACAGGCCTACGTACCCACCGCCTACTACGAGGATCCTGGGACGCTCCGTGGTGCTCATGCCATCGAGTATCCACCTGCTTCCGGGGGGTCGCTCGTGCGCCCCTTCACAAGCTCGGACAGGGGCTCTGCTACACTCCGCCGCCCCCGTGACCGAGGTCATGGCGGCGGGGGTGGACCGCCGGGGGGTTCGTACCGTTGTCAACGCCGTGTGAGCTGCGGACCGACCCGATCGGCCCAGTCGGCCGCACCCGTGTTTCACCGCCCCGAAACGCCGCCGCAACGCTTCACGAAACATGCTGCCGGACCGGTCCGGCCCCGCGGAAGGACCCAAGCGGCCCCTCCGTCGCCCTGCGGGGCCTTTTTCCTTGTGAAGAACTTCACGAAGTTTCTCGGCAGGGCCCTTCGGCAGGGGTCCCAAGACCCCCTCGGGCACGCTCATACGTTATCCGACCCGCTCAGCCGAGGCTACTGATCAGTAGTAAAGGAGACCCGTGCCACGCCCGCGCGGCCCCGGCCGGCACGGCGTCCGGGCCCCTGTGCGGCCGCCTGGAGACGCGAGGGCCCCGGCCCCTCGAAAAGGGAGCCGGGGCCGCCCTGCGCCCGTTCTCGGCACGGCGGGGCGCGTCAGTCGCCCTTCCCCGCCGCCTCGGCGTCCTCCGCCACCTTGAAGGCGATGCCGTCGAGGATGTCGTGCTCGCTGACCACGACCTCCTCCGCCCCGGCCCGCTCCATGACCGAGAGCAGGACGAGGGCGCCCGCGCCGATCACGTCCACCCGGCCCGGGTGCATCGAGGGGACGGCCGCGCGCTCGGCGTGGGTGGAGCCCAGCAGCCACTCGGTGATCTCGCGGACGCGCGCGAGGGAGACCCGGGAGTGGTGGATCCGCTCGGAGTCGTACTCGGCGAGGTCCAGCGCGATCGCCGCGATCGTGGTGACCGAACCGGCCAGCCCCACCAGGGTGCGCGCCTCGCGCAGCGGGACCGTCTCCTCGGCGAGGTCGAGGGCGGCCTCGATGTCGGCGCGCATGGCCGCGACCTGTTCCGCGGTGGGCGGGTCGGTGACCACGCCGTCGCGCACGAGGTGACGTTCCGTCATCCGTACGCAGCCGATGTCCACGGAACGTGCCGCGCGCACGTGGTCGGTGCCGACGACGAACTCGGTCGACCCGCCGCCGATGTCGACGACCAGGTAGGGCGTGGCGAGGTCGTCGCGCCCGGCCAGCTCCCTGGTCGCGCCGGTGAAGGAGAACTCGGCCTCCTGGTCGCCGGTGACGACCTCGGGCTCGACGCCGAGGATGTCCAGCACCCCGCGCACGAACTCGTCCCGGTTCTCGGCGTCCCGGGAGGCGGAGGTGGCGACGAAGCGCACCCGCTCGGCGCCGTGCTCCTCGATCGCCCGCGCGTACGTGCGGCAGGCGGCGAAGGTCCGCTCCAGCGCCTCGGGGGCGAGCCGGCCGGTGCGGTCGACGCCCTGGCCCAGCCGGACGACGGTCATCCGCCGGTCCAGGTCGGTGAGTTCACCCGTGCGCGGGTGCGCGTCGGCCACCAGCAGCCGGATGGAGTTCGTACCGCAGTCGACGGCGGCGACGCGGGTCACCGGCCGTCCTCGGCGGAACCGTCGGACTCGGGTGCCCCGGTGGAACCGCCGGCATCGGCGGACTCGGCGGACGGGGGCCCGGCCATGGTCACGCACGCCCCCTTGCGCCACCACTCGGGCAGCATCGCGATGGCCTCGTCGCCGAGCGGGTTGACGCCGGGGCCGGCGGCCAGCGAGTGCCCCACCAGGACGTGCAGGCACTTCACCCGGTCGGGCATGCCGCCCGCGCTCGGGAAGCCCTCCAGGACCTCGATGGCGTCACGGCGCGCGATGTAGTCCTCGTGGGCGGCACGGTAGGCCGCGGCCAGCTCGGGGTCGGTGGCCAGCCGCTCGGTCATCTCCTTCATGACCCCGTTGGCCTCCAGCGTCCCGATCGCGGACGCCGCCCGCGGGCACGTCAGGTAGTACGTGGTCGGGAACGGCGTGCCGTCGGGGAGGCGGGGCGCCGTCTCCACCACGTCCGGCTGGCCGCAGGGGCAGCGGTGCACGATCGCGCGCAGCCCGCGCGGCGGCCGACCGAGCTGCTGCTTGAATGCCTCGACGTCGGCGTCGGTGGGCTCGGTGCGCGGGGTGGTGGGCGGTGGCGTTTCCATGCCGTGTGTCACGTGTCTTTCTGGTCTGTTCACTGGTCGTCAGCGGCCGGCGGCGTCGGCCTTGTCCACGCCGTCCCAGACGTTGGTGTACCAGGGACGGTCGGCGGTGCCCCGCTGGGCACGGGACTGTTTCGCGGCGTCCGGGTCGATCACCACGTAGCCGGTCTCGCCCGGCATCACGTAGTGCAGCCGGTGCCGGATCTGCTGCTTCGCGTACGCGTCGTCCTGCCAGCGCGCCTTGAGGTCGCGGAGCTGCTCGACCCGCTGCCGGGCCTGCTCCCGCTGCCGCTCCAGCTCGCCGATCTGGGCGCGCTGGGAGACGTACTGCCGCATCGGGTAGGCGAGGGCGACGATCAGGGAGCACAGGACCATGGCGAGCAGCGCGGCCCGGCCGGTCAGCCGGGAGCGGCGCGCCTGCCGTTTGGTCTGGGAGCGGTAGACCCGGGCCGCCGTCTGCTCGCCGAGCAGCTTCAGCCGGGTCGAGGTGGAGAACCGGTCCCGGTCCTTCACGGCCATGAGTCCCGCCTCCCCAGTACCGGCCCGCCGTACGGGCCCCTCACGTGCGTACGTCCCCGCACACGGTACGGGACCGGGTACGGGGACGTACGGAGGACGCTTCCTGAGCCGTGCGGGGCTCAGCCCTTGAAGCGGGGGAAGGCGCTGCGGCCGGCGTAGACCGCGGCGTCGTCGAGGATCTCCTCGATGCGCAGGAGCTGGTTGTACTTGGCGACGCGGTCCGAGCGGGCCGGGGCGCCGGTCTTGATCTGGCCGCAGTTCACGGCGACCGCGAGGTCGGCGATGGTGACGTCCTCGGTCTCGCCGGAGCGGTGGGACATCATGCACTTGAACCCGTTGCGCTGGGCCAGCTCGACGGCGTCCAGGGTCTCGGTCAGCGAACCGATCTGGTTGACCTTGACGAGCAGGGCGTTGGCGGAGCCCTCCTCGATGCCGCGGGCCAGGCGCTCCGGGTTGGTGACGAAGAGGTCGTCGCCGACGATCTGGACCTTGTCGCCCAGCTTGTCGGTGATGGTCTTCCAGCCGGCCCAGTCGTCCTCGAACAGCGGGTCCTCGATGGAGACGAGCGGGTACGCCGCGACGAGCTCGGCGTAGTACTCGGTCATCTCGGTGGCCGAGCGCTCCTTGCCCTCGAAGGTGTAGACGCCGTCCTTGTAGAACTCGGAGGCGGCGACGTCGAGGGCGAGGGCGATCTGCTCGCCGGGGGTGTAACCGGCCTCCTTGATGGCCTCGATGATGAGGTCGAGGGCGGCGCGGTTGGACTCCAGGTTCGGGGCGAAGCCGCCCTCGTCGCCGAGGCCGGTGGACAGGCCCTTGGTCTTCAGCACCTTCTTGAGGGTGTGGTAGACCTCGGCGCCCCAGCGCAGGGCCTCGGAGAAGGACTCCGCGCCGATCGGGGCGATCATGAACTCCTGGATGTCCACGTTGGAGTCGGCGTGCGAGCCGCCGTTCAGGATGTTCATCATCGGAACGGGCAGCAGGTGCGCGTTCGGGCCGCCCAGGTAGCGGAAGAGCGGCAGGTCGGACGCCTCGGAGGCGGCGTGCGCGACGGCGAGCGAGACGCCGAGGATGGCGTTGGCGCCGAGCGAGCCCTTGTTGTCGGTGGCGTCCAGGTCGAACATCGCCTGGTCGATCAGGCGCTGCTCGGTGGCGTCGTAGCCGACGAGCTCCGGGCCGATCTGCTCGATGACGGCGAGGACGGCCTTCTCGACGCCCTTGCCCAGGTAGCGGTTCGGGTCGCCGTCACGAAGCTCGATGGCCTCGAAGGCACCGGTGGAGGCGCCGGACGGGACGGCGGCACGACCCGTGCTGCCGTCGTCGAGGCCGACCTCGACCTCGACCGTGGGGTTACCTCGGGAGTCCAGGATTTCCCGGGCTACGACGACGTCGATGGACGGCACGAGCATCTCCTTTATGGGATGTGACGCGGTATGCGGGACTTCGACAGCCCCGCGGGATGAGCCTAACCGGCTCCCGGGGATCGGCCAGCCGATCGACCGCCCCGCGAGCGGATACGAGCCTACATATTGTTCCTGAACTGAACAAAAATGGAGGCAAAAAAACCCCGCTCCGGTGCGTGCGGGGGAACACGCGCCGGAGCGGGGAGCCCGTGGGGACGGGGACCTCGGCGGGCCCCCGCTACGGAGGTCCCGCGAAGGGGGCCGGCGACCTGCCGGGGGACGCGGAGCGGCACCGGAGCCATGGCCGCCCTCCGCCGAGAGCGGCCGGACCGGCCGGCGTCCGCCCTGCTCAGCGGAGGTGGAGCTGCTGGCCCGGGTAGATGAAGTCGGCGTCGGCGACGATGTCCCGGTTCAGCTTGAACAGCTTCTGCCAGCCGCCCTTGACGTGCTTCTTCTCGGCGATCGAGCTGAGGGTGTCGCCCTTGACGACCTTGTACTCGCCGTCGCCCTTCTTGACCTTCTCGCCGGCCGGGGTGGTGACGGTCTTCTGGGCGGCGGGGCGCTCCGCGGAACGGGACGCGGGCCGCTCCGTCGTACGGGTGGGCTGCTCCGTCGTACGGGTGGCGGGGGCGCTCTGCGAGCCGCCGGACGAGGACGAGGCGGAGTCGGACGGGGCCGACGGGGCCGAGCCGCCGCCGTACGGAGTGCTCGACAGGCCGACGCCGCAGGTCGGCCAGGCGCCCTTGCCCTGGGCGGCGAGGACCTTCTCGCCGATGGCGATCTGCTGCGACTTCGACGCCTGGTCGGCGGTCGAGGCGTAGGCGGTGCCGCCGTACGCGGCCCACGTGGAGGACGAGAACTGCAGTCCGCCGTAGTAACCGTTGCCGGTGTTGATCGACCAGTTGCCGCCGGACTCGCACTGGGCGACGGCGTCCCACTCGGAGGCGGTGGCGGCCGAGGCGCTGCCGGCCGCCATCAGCGGGGCGGCGATGGCGGCGCCGGTGACACCGGCGAGCGTGGCGACACGGGTGGCCTTGTTCGGGCGGCGGTGCTTGCCCTTGCCGGAGAACAGCATGGAGATCCCCTCACCGACGCCTGCGAGGTGAGCTGTCGGGTTCGGGCCGGTTGAGTTGCCCGGCCGCGCGCTTTCGGTCCCGTCTCCAGGACGTCCGGCACGCGGCTTCACCCCGAGCCGTTCCCGGGTGTCTTCCGACTCCCGGTCCCGGCACCTACCTTGGGTCCCCCGCTCCTGCCCACGGCGCATGACGCGACGACTGTTCCCGTACGGCCGTTGGCAGGATTCGGCGTTGCGACCGTCGGGGCCCGCTGTGGCGAGCGGCACGACCGTAAGCAGCCGATCGACGGAATTTCAAAGACGATCAGGGCTTCTGAGACTCATCTCTCAGTTGCGCCAAATGGGACATTCCACAGCGAACCATGACGCGAACTCCCGCTAGTTCTGCACCGCTTCACCGGTGTCGGCAATGCTCCGACCAGGGACGACGAGGCCGGGACCGCTGTCGTCGGCCGCCGTGTCCGCGGTGGGCAGATCGCCCCATCCGCCTTCGAGGCCAAGGGCGTCGGAAACGGTCCAGAGGTTGTCGATGACCTCCGCGACGTACTCGGCCCCGGCGGCTTCGGCCGCGGGGCTCGCGGCGTGCCGTCCGGTGGAGCCGTCGGCGAGGGCGTCGGCCGCGCTCTCCGCGGCGTCCCCGCCCCGGTGCCGTCCGCTGCCGGCGCTCGACGCGTCGGACGGGGCCGAAGAGGCACCCTTCTTACCGGACTTGGCCGATTCATCACCCTTGTCGACCTTATCCGAATCGTCGGGGCTCTGCGAGGCGCTGGGCGTCGCGGTGGCGCCGGTCGCGTCCGAGGAACCGTCCGCATCCCCCGAAGCGGACGCCTCGCCCGAAGGGGACGAGCTGGGCGAAGTCGCCAAACCGGACGAAACGTAGGAGCCGGAGTCGCTCTCGGCGCTCGACGAGTCGCCGGCCACGCCCGTGTCGACACTGACCTCGCCCGAGCTCTTGCCCTTGCCGAGCCCGGAGAGCGGTCCGCAGGTCGGCCAGGCCGCGAGGCCCGTGTCGGCGAACACCTTCTCGGCGACGGCTATCTGCTGCGAGCGGCTGGCCTGGTCCGGGCTCGGGGCGTACTCGAGGCCGCCGTGCGTCTCCCAGTTCTCCTGGTCGAGCTGGAGGCCGCCGTAGTAGCCGTTGCCCTGGTCGGAGCTCCACGCGCCGCCGCTCTCGCACTGCGCCACCTTGTCCCAGGTGTTCCCGTCGGCCGCGCTCGCGCTCGCCGCGGCGAGCAACGGGATGGCGATCGCCGATCCGGTCACCCCTGCGGCGACGATGAGTGCCGGGGCCTGGCGAGGGCGACGGTGACGGCCGTTCCCGGAGAGCATGCGAAAGCCTTTCGAGTGACAGCGGGGGAGCACCACGGCCCCTGCCTGAACGAGAAGCGCAGGCGCCGCGTTGATGGGTGAAGGTAGTCGCACTCCAGCGCTGGTTACAAGTCGATGCAGTACTGATCACGCGAAGATCACAGATTTGATGGAGCATCATGTTCCGCTGGCATCAAGGGCGCTCTTTCCGGTATGCGGAAGAGCCTCTTCGGCGCGGACGCCGAAGGGTCGCCGATGCACCCATCAAGTCCTATTTGACCGGGGTGAATTCCACAGGAAGCGTCCGCAAACCGCGCATAATGAGCCCTCCGCGCCAGCGCAAATCGGCCGATTCTCCGGCGAGTTGGATGTCGGGGAGGCGGCTGAGGAGCGTACCGAGCGCGGTCTGCCCCTCCAGCCGGGCGAGCGGCGCGCCGAGGCAGTAGTGGATGCCGTGGCCGTAACCCAAGTGCTGAAGGTCACGTCGGGCGAGATCGAGCGTGTCCGGCTCCTCGAAGCGTTCGGGATCGCGGTCCGCGGCCGCGAGGACCACGAGCACGGGGTCGCCTGCCGCGATGTCCTGCCCGCCGATCCGCACGTCCTCGGTCGCGAACCGCCAGGTGGCCAGTTCCACGGGCCCGTCGTAGCGCAGGAGTTCCTCCACCCCCGTCTCCAGCAGCCCGCTCTCCCCGGCCGCGAGGGAGGCCTGCAGGAGCTCCCGCTGCCCGGGATGGGTGAGCAGGGCGTGCATCCCGTTCCCGATGAGGTTCACCGTCGTCTCGAATCCGGCGAAGAGCAGGATGAAGGCCATGGCGGCGGCCTCGTTCTCGGTGAGGTGCTCGCCGTGGTCGGAGGCGCGGATGAGACCGGAGATGAGGTCCTCGCCGGGCTCGGGCTCCGCGGTCAGCGCCTCGCGCTTGCGGTGGATGAGTTCGGCCAGATACCCGCGCATCTTCTTCACGGACCGGGCGACCCCGCCCCTGGGCCCGCCGCCGTGCCGGATCATCATGCCCGCCCAGTCCCGGAAGTCGTCCTGGTCCTCGCGCGGGACGCCGAGCAGGTCGCAGATGGCGTAGATGGGGAGCGGGAAGGCGAACTCGTGGATGAGGTCCGCGGAACCCCGGGACGCGAAACCGTCGATGAGCTGATCCGTCAGCTCCTGCACCCGGGGAGCGAATTCGGCCACGCGCCGGGGCGTGAACGCCTTGCTGACGAGCCGCCGCAGCCGGGTGTGGTCCGGCGGGTCGATGTTCAGCAGATGCGTCATGAGCTCGGCCTTGCGCTCCCCGGGAATCCCGGTCCGGCCCTTCGCGTGCGCGGGCTCGTCGTGGTGCGCGGGGTTCTTGGACAGCCGCTGGTCGGCGAGCGTCTGCCTGGCGTCGGCGTACCGCGTGACGAGCCAGGCCTCCACCCCGCTGGGCAGCCGCGTGCGGTGCACGGGCGCGTGCTCCCTGAGCCAGGCGTAGGCCGGGTAGGGGTCGGTGGCGAACTCCCAGGTGAAGAGTTCGGGGGCGGCGCTGGCGGAGGCTTCGTGCTCGGTCACTCCTCGACGGTATCCGCAGCGGCGCGCACGCCCCTGACCGCCGTGTCCACGAAAGACGGCACCCTCCCGGCGGCCTCACCACCGCCGCGCCCACGGAAACCGGACCTCCGGCCGCCACGCCCGCCCCGTCAGCCTTCCCCGCGTCTGTCCCCCGCCTTTCTCCCCTCCCTTTCTCCCCTCCCTCTCTCCCCTCCGTCTACTCCCCCTCCGGCTCTCTCCCCTTCGTCCCGTTCTCCTCCGCCCCGCGGATCGCGTCGCGGTACGTCCGTGCCGCCGCCCGCAGCGCCGTCTCGGGGTCGACGCCCGCCGCCTCGGCCCGGACGGCCATCGCCAGCAGTTCGTACCCCACGCCCTCGCCCGCGGGCAGCGGAACGTCGAGCCCCGCCGTACGCGCACGGGACGACAGCTTGGCCGACAGGGCCAGGCCCGGCTGGCCGAGCGGGATGCCCTCGGTTATGGAGGTGCGCCGCTTCTCCACCGCCTTGGTGCGCAGCCAGTGCTCCTTGACCTCCTCGGGCGTCGTGGCCGTCTCGTCGCCGAAGACGTGGGGGTGCCGGTGGATCAGCTTGGCGACGATCCCGCCGGCCACGTCGTCGATCGAGAACGGGGCCTCCGTGTCGTCCTCGGCGATCCGGGAGTGGAACACGACCTGGAGCAGGACGTCACCGAGCTCCTCCCGCAGCTCGTCCCGGTCCCCCTCCTCGATGGCCTCGACGAGTTCGTACGCCTCCTCCAGGCCGTACTTCGCCAGGCCCTCGTGCGTCTGCCGGGACGACCAGGGGCACTCGGCGCGGATGCGGTCCATCACCTGGACGAGGTCGAGCAGGCGCGCGCCCGGCAGGTCGTACGAGGCGGGCAGCAGCTCCAGGTCCGGCATCCGTGTGCGGCCGGAGCCCGCGAGGCGGGCCAGACCGTCGGTGAGCCGGGGTTCGCCCTCGCCGGTGGCGACGACGACCACCGAGCGGCCGCCGGCGCACACGTCGACCAGTTCCCGCGCGGTCGGGGACTCCTCATCGACCCCGATGCCGGCCTCGCGCAGATACGGGACCTGCGGGTGCGCGCCGTCCGAGCACAGGACCCGGTCCGCGCCGTGCAGCGCCTGCCAGGCCGGCCAGGAGAGCAGGCCCGGCGCGACCCGGTGGCTGGTGGTGAGCAGGACGATGCGGCCGGGGTCGGCGGAGCCCGCGCCGTCGGCGGTCACATCGGCCGCGGTCCGCTCACCGCCCTGAGCGGAGCCCGTCGGTTCACTGGTTGCGTTCACCCCTCGAACGTAACCCACGCCGCCGACACCCCCGGAGTTGTCCACAGGGCCCGTCGCCGCGGCCGGTCCGCCGCCCTCGGCGGCGGTTCACGCGGGCTGTCGGCCCGCCGCCGCGGAGACCTCGCGCACCCACGGCGTCTTCGCGTCGACGCGGCTGCTCTTCTGGACGTCCCAGGTGCCGTAGCGCGGGTTCAGGTCGACGTGGAGCTGCTTGGAGGCGGCGGACATCGCCTTCCAGAAGGCGGCCTTGCCGTCGGGGGTGTTCATGTCGACACCGAGCGCGGTGGCGAGCTTGCGGGCCTCGATCTCGGTACGCAGGCTTTCGTCGAGGCGCCCGGGCGCCACGCCGTAGTTCGACAGCCAGGCCGCCTCCAGCGCCGCCGAGCCGCCCGCCTGCTGTTCGAGGGCCGACCGCATCTCCTGCGAGTCCTTGCGCGTGACCTTCACCCCGGCGTTCTCGGCCGCCCGGTCCAGCACCCGGTCGAGGACCATGCTGTGCAGGGTGTCGCGGGTGAGGGTGCCGGTGCTCGCGACGACCTGCGCGTACTGGGCGTCGTCCTTGCTGGCGGCCCGCTGCGCCGAGCGCACCTCGTCGACCCGGTCCTGCAGCTGCGCGACGGTGATCCGGCTGTCGCCGACGACGGCCGCCGCACCCGGATGGGCATCGCTGCCGCACGCGGTGAGCAGAGGGGCCGCGGCGACGATCGCGGCGGAGAGGACGAGCGCGGTGCGACGGCGGCGGTGCAAGGAAGCCTCCCGAGGAGATTGTGCGACGGTGCACAAAGTCTTGCGGTGATCGATGGTAGGCAGTGGCCCGTCTCTCGGCCAGCCATTCGACCAACGATTCACGACGACTTCGGGCACCGCCGGGGACTCCCCGCCCCGCGGAACGCCCAGGGTCCGCCCGTACGGGTGACCGCGGCCGTCGCCCGGATCGTGACCTCTCTGAGCAGGCGAACATGCGCGCATGTGCCCCGCAGGGTGGGAACATGGCGGTCCCGAGTCGTTTTCTCGGGAGCCCGGGAATCGTCTCGGGGGGTTCATGGGGTAATCGGGGGTGCGATGCACAAGCGCTTGGAAGCCGGCTGGTTCCAGCGGCTGGCGTGGTCCGTTCTGGCGGTCGGATCGGTCGGTCTGCTGGTGTGGCTGCCTTTCCTGTACGTGGCCATCCGCCGGGGGCGGGGATCCGACTGGGGTGCCTTCGGCGCGTTCGCGCTGTACGAGGTGGGGTCACTGGCGTTGGCGGACCTCCCGGAGGGCACGGGAGAGACGACCTTGGGCCTGGTCGCCATCGCCAGCCTGGGCCTGGCCGTGTGGCTCCTGCTGGGCCCGTTGTTCGACAAGCCCACCCCGAGGAACGCCATGGCCGGAGCGGGCGGCCCCTGGCCTGCCCAGGCACCCGGCAACCCGTACATGCGCTGACGCCGCCCGGCGCGGCCCCGCGAGAGGGGCCCGCCGGTCACGCGCCGGGGCCGCCGCGGGCGGCGGCCCCCTTTCGCACCACGGCAACTCCCCACTCGCGCCGAACAGATCGCCGCCGAGCGGGTGTCCGCGTACGAACGGTGAGGGAGGCGGCGTGGACCGGGACTCCACGGGTGCGTGGTGGAAGGGGCTCGCTCGCCGGACGGCCTTCGCCGTACTGGCGTCGGCCCTGCTCTCGCTCCTGGTCTCGGCCGTCCTCCTCGGTCTTCCGCACGGCTGGAGCACGGCCACGTCCTGGGCCGACATCACCCTGCGCTCGTCGTGGATCGCCGGCTTCCTCGTCCCGGCCACCGCCGTCACGCACCTGGCGCTCCACGTCCGCCCCGGGAGGCCGCGGCCACACGGTCACCACCGGCCCCGGTCCTTCATGCGGGACGGCCGGCACCGCTGAGCCGGTACCGCAGAGCCGGAACCCGCCGCACGTACCGGTGTCGGACCCGGTCGCTATGGTCGGCGCACCTGACCGATCGAGGAGTGCGCATGAGATCTCCGGCCGAGCTGGACGACGTCCGGTGGTCCGAGCTGACCCACGCCTACGGCCCCGCCGAGGACGTGCCCGAGCTGATCAGGGCGCTCTACGAGGACGACGAGGAAGCCGCCGACGAAGCGGTCTGGGAGCTCTTCGGCAACATCCACCACCAGGGCACGATCTACCAGGCATCCGCCCCCGCCGTCCCCTTCCTCGCCCATGCCGTGCTGCACGCGCCGCGCAAGCGCGAGGACCTGCTGATGCTGCTCGCCGTCCTCGCCGACCACGACCCCGCCTTCGTCGAGTCCCCGCACTGGCCCGGCAGTCACATCGACGCGATCTGCGCGGAGCTCCGCGACGTGCTCCCCGGGCTGCTGCCGTGCCTGGAGGACCCCGAGCGCGGGGTGCGCCGGGCGGCGCTCCGTACGGTCGCGGCCGTGGCCGACCTACTCCCGGACGAGTCGCGGGCCCTGGCCGTCGAGCGGGTCGACGCGCTCTACACCGACGATCCCGTCCCGGCGATACGGGCGGACGCCCTGATCGTCCTGAACCGGTTCGGCCGGACGCCGGAGCCCCTGGACAGCCCGCTGCCCGAGGTCAGGCTGACCGCGGCCCAGCTGGCCGCGGAACGGTCCGGGCCGCCGTACGCGCCGGAACTCGTGGAGATATTCGCCGAGGACGGCGCCGAACCCGACACCGGGTACGACGACTTCCCGTGGTCCGACTCCACCACCCGGGAGCAGCGGCTCACCGACCTGCTCACCCGGGACCCGGACGTCGCACTCACCGTGGCCGCGCGCTGGATCGGGGCCGGAGACACCGGCTCACAGGGCTCCTGGCTGGCGGGAACCGTCGCCGACGGCTGGCGCGACAGGGAACACGAGGTCCTGGACCTCCTGCTGACCGCCCTCCCCCATGCGAAGGACACCGACGCCCTCCACACCCGCCTCCGCGTGATCGGGCACTGGATCGACCTCCTGCCCGAGCCGGACGCCGACCTGCGGGACACGCTGCACCGCCATGCCGGCGCCGGCGACGAGACGGCCGAACCGGCGCTCCTCGCCCTGGTGCACTCCCGCGACCCCCGCGCCCTGGACCTGGTGCTCGAACACCCCACCTCGCTCTTGCTCGAAGCGGCGGCGCGGCGCTTCCCGGACGCCGCCGACCGGCTGATACCCGTGATCCGCCGAGAGCTGGCCGCGGGCGCCACCGGCAACGACGGCATCGCCCTCGTCCAGGCCCTGACGCCGTTCGGCACCGCCGCGGCCGTCGCCGCCCGGCCCGAACTGACCGACTGCCTGAGGACCCGCCGCGCCGCCATCGTCGCCGCCCGCCGACTGGGCTCCCTCGGCGTACGCACGCCGGAGATCATCGACCTGCTGCTCGACGCCGCGCAGAGCAGCGACCCCTCGCTGAGGGGCTCGGCGGCCGCGGCCCACCACCGGCTGACCGGTGACCCCGAAACGGCGCTTCGCATCTACGGGGAACTGCTCTCCTCCAAGGGCCGGATCCACTGGTACATGAGCGGGCTGGAGCCGCTGGGCAGTGCCGCCGCTCCGCTGCTCCCCCTCGTCGAGCCCCTGCTGGAAGCCCGCGACGACTGGACGCGCAAGGCGGCCGCCGAGGCCCATCACTGGATCACCGGCTCCCCGGACCGCGCCGTCCCCGTCCTGGCCGAGCTGGCCGGCCCCAGCCCGGTCGGCCTCAGTGCCCTCAAGGCCCTCGCCACGGCGGGCCGTTCCCCGAAGGAACTGCGCCCGGCCCTCCGCTCCTACGTCTCCTCCCCGAAACGCCTGCTCCCCGACTCCCCCTTCTCGGGCCAGGGCCACCAGGACGAGGAACTCCGCACCGTCTCAAGGCTGTTGCTCGCGCTCGGCTGACGAACCACCCGGCGATCCGGATCACGGGGGGGGAGGCGGCAAGAACCACACGCCACACCTCCCTCCCCCACAACCTTCCACCCGAGTTCGTAGTCGAACTCCTGTCCGGTGATGATCGCTTCGCCGGAGTCACCTCTGCCCATCTGGGGGATGCAATGAGTTCTCTCTCCGCCGGACGCGGACTGCGTCGCGGATTATGTGCCGGAGCCGTGGGGGCGCTGGTCCTCACCGGGTTCGGGAGCGGGGTCGCCTTCGCCGGCAGTGCGGCGCAGAGCGACGCGCTGGCGATCCGGGCGCCGCGGAACGCGACGGTCACCGCCGCTCCGGAGGGCGGTGCGGCGCAGTACCGGTCGCTGGCGGTCGGTCTGACCCACGAGAACCGCGAGACCACCGTGACCGACGGGCGGCTGACCGTCGACGTCTCCGGGCTCGCCGGGGTCGCCGAGGTGGCCTGGCCCGGCAACTGCTCGCCGGACGACACCGGCACCGTCGCCGTGTGCGACACCGGAGACGTGCCGAACCGCCACAGCCCGAGCGTGCTGCTGAAGGTGCGGGCCGTCTCCGAAGCCGGCGTGGGGGCACAGGGTTCGATCGAGTACTCCGCCGAGGCCACCGGCGGCCCCGACGGCACGCTCGTCGCCCCGGGCGGCTCCGTGAGGACCTCCGTCACCGTCGCCTCCGGCGTCGACCTCGGCGTCAGCGCCCCCGAGGACGTCACCGGTGTCGCGCCCGGCAGCAGTCTGACCGTGCTGTCCTCCGTCACCAACACCGGCAACGAGACCGCTCACGGCTTCACGGTGTCGATGTTGTCGACGTACGGCCTCGACGTCTCCACCCGTTACCCGCAGTGCACCTCCACCGGACCGGGCAGCAGCGGGTTCACGCACGTGACCTGCTCCTTCGACACCGACGTCCCACCCGGCGCCACCGTGGAGCTGCCGGAACCGCTGCGGCTCGGCGTCACCGGCCACGCGCTGTACGAGCGGTTCGAGTACGGCGTCCAGCCCGCCGACGAAACCGTGGCCGACCTCGACGGCTCGGACAACAACCACACGTGGCGCATCGGCGCCGACAACACGGCCGACTTCAGCGTGAAGGGCACCCAGGTGAGCGGCGCGGCCGGTGACACCGTCACCACCGCCTTCCGCTTCGTCAACAACGGCCCGGCCTGGGCCGCCGACGTCACCTCCGGCGACCCGCTCGTCGCGATCGACTTCTACCTCCCCGAGGGCACCACCGCCACGTCCGTCCCCCGCACCTGCCGGACCACCACGGCGCCGGGCGACGCCCCGGACGCCGTCCACTACGTCTGCACCCTGCCGACCTGGACCACGCCCGACCTGGACGTCAGCTTCCCGTTCGTGCTGCGCGTCGACCGGGTCGTCCCTGACGCGACCGGACGCGTCGTCGCCCGGTCCTACTCCGGCGCGAGGCCCCTGAGCTTCGACCCGGACACCACGAACAACTCGGCCGTGGTGGTGGTCAACCCGTCCGTCTGACAGCCGTGAGGGGGCGGGCGGCGGCCCGCCCCCTTCCGTTTCCGTCCCGCCGCGGCGGGACGAAGGGGACGGGACACGGTCCCGCCTCCGACGAGCCGACGCCCTCTCAGATCACTTCGCGTGGAACCTCTCCGGCGCCTTCGTCGGGTTCCCGCCCGAGGGGAGCTTCTGTCCCGGACATCCGCTCAGCACCTTCTTCATGGCCGCCTTCTCGGCGCCGGTGACCCACAGTCCGTACTTCTTCTTCACCGCCACCTGCGCGGCGACATAGGTGCAGCGGTACGCCTTGTCGGGCGGGAGCCAGGTCGCGGTGTCGCCGTCGCCCTTGCTGCGGTTGGCGCTCGCGCCCACGGCAAGGAGGTTGAGCGGGTCGTTGGCCAGCGCTATCCGCTTGCTCGCGTCCCAGTACTTGGCGCCCTTCTGCCAGGCGTCCGAGAGCGCGACGAGGTGGTCTATGTCGACCAGGCTGCGTCCGCGGACGAAGGTGACGTCCGCACCGCCGTACGGATCGGGGTCGAGAACCCCGCGGGACACCTTGCACGTGCCGTCGCTGAACTTCACGTCCTTCAGGTCCCGTTTGAGGATGTCGTCACGCGTGTCGCACCGGTTCTCGTCGGTGTCGGCCCAGGCCGTGCCGAACCGCTCCCTGCTGTAACCGGTCTTGGGCGCACGTCCCTTGACGGCCAGTGAGTCCACGGCGGTGAGAGCCGCGCCGCCGGTCGTCGTCTCCCGCGGCTCCGCCGAGCCCAGGGCGTCCTTCTTGCAGCCGCCGGCGCCGGCGCCAACGACGAGCACCACCAGTGCGGCAGCGGCCGCCCGACCCCTCAGACGCAGCACGACGCCCCTCCTCACCTGCCCGGCCCGCCCCGATCGGACGTGATTCCCGTCTGCCCAAGTTGACGTGCTCCCTGGCCTAAAGTCCAGGGATTCCGGCCTGGGCCGTGAGGCCCTTCCGGGGGCTTCCTGCTTCACCGCGCTGTGCGGGCACGGGTGCCCGTCTTACCGGCGCTCCACAGGCGTTTGGCGTCTCCACCCGTCCGGCGGCGACGATGCGGCGTCCTTCGAAGAGAACGTTGCGTGCCGCGTTGTGGTCGCGGTCGTGCACGGCGTGGCACTCGCCGCACGTCCACCGGCGGACGTGCAGGGGCTTGGGACCGTCCCTGAATCCACAGGCCGAGCAGACCTGGGAGGACGGGAAGGCCCGGTCCATCTTGGCGAAGGTGCGGCCGTGCAGAACCGCCTTGTACTCCAGCATGCCGACGAACGCGGACCATCCCGCGTCGTGCACGGACTTGGCGAGCCGGGTGCGCCCGAGGCCGGACACCGCGAGGTCTTCCACATACACCGCTTGGTTGTCGCGGATGATCTGTGTGGATGCCTTGTGGTGCCAGTCCCGGCGCCGGTCCGCCACCTTGGCGTGCTGGCGCGCGACCTTGATCCGGGCCTTGGCCCGGTTCTTCGACCCCTTGGTCTTGCGGGACAGCTCCCGCTGAAGGCGTTTGAGCTTCTTCTCGGCCCGGCGCAGGAAGCGGGGGCTGTCGATCTTCCTGCCGTCGGACAGGACGGCGAAGGCGGACAGGCCGAGGTCGAGACCGGTGTCCGTCTCCAGAGCGGGGAGGACGTCCGGCACGGTGTCCACGACGAAACTGAGAAAGTACCGGCCGGAGCTGTCCTTGGTGACGGTCAGGGACGTGGGTGCGGCCGGAAGTCGGCGGGACCACTTGACCTTGAGGTTGCCGACCTTGGCCACGTACACCGTCCCGTTCTCCTGCAGGGAGAAGGCGTTGGTGTTGAGGCGGATCGACTGCCGGGCGTCTTTCTTCGACTTGTACCGGGGAGGGCCGACCTTCCGACCCTGCCGCTTTCCTCTGACCGAGTCGAAGAAGTTCTTGTAGGCGGTGTCGAGGTCCCGCAGGGACTGCTGCAGGACGACCGCCGACACGTCGGCGAGCCAGGCTCGTTCCTCGGTGCGCTTGGCTTGGGTGATGCGAAGCCGGGACAACTCCGCCGACTTCACATACGGCAGCCCTGCCGCGTGCGCTTCCTTCCGGTCGCGCAGACAGTCGTTCCACACCACCCGGGCGCATCCGAACGCACTCGCCAGCGCACGGCGCTGAGAAGCGTCCGGGTAGGCCCGGTAGTTGTAGCGGAGCTGCATACCCGCCATCCTATTGCGATTGACCTCATAGACGATTAGAACAGCTAAAGACGTGACAAGCATGCCATTTCAGCGATGCGCGTGCACTTGACCCTTGTGGCGAAGTGCCGGCACGGGGTGTTCGACGACGAGATGCTGCCGCACCGCGAAAAGATCACGCGCAAGGCCCGCAAAGGCTTCGAAGGAGAGCTGAAGGAGTTCAACGGCGAACGCGATCACTTCCACCTCCCGGTGCACCAACCCAAGGCCGCCGTCCCGAAGCCAGCCAACAACCTCAAAGGCACATCCGTCCGCCGGATACGACTGGAGACACTTCCCGGCCGAAGGCTGGGGAGAGTTCACCGGTCGGATCGACCGCGCCATCACACACGGACACCTGTGGCCACCCTCGCATCTCTCCGCATCGTGCGGCGGAGCGCCGTTGGCGATCGTCTGCCAATACGTCGAACAGCGAAAACATCCGCCCCAAAGCGCCCGCCAGGGCAACCTGGAGACACATTCACCCCCGGCATGAACGCCAGGGCTTTCTGCAAGGGTCCCGGTAACGGCCGCCATTCCATGGCCATACCAGCCACCAATGGGCAATAGGCGCAAGCCGGGCGTATCGTCGATCGTGAGTCACCTGCGGAAGGAGCTCTGGATGGGCATCTTCGACAAGTTCAAGAGCAACCGGGCCGCGCAGGACAAAGCGGCCGCCATGTCCGATGCCGCCGAGAAGAAGGCCAACGAGAAAACCGGCGACAAGTACGCGGACAAGGTCGATGACGCACAGCGGAAGGCCGAGGGCGCGATGGGCATGGACCGCGATCGCGACCGGCCCCCACAGTCATAGCCGGACACAGCCGGAACGATTCGAGAACCATCCCCTCCAGCCCCACCGCGGCGCACCCGCCGGGTGGGGCCGGTGCGGTCGGGGCGAGGCCCCGGACACGGCCCCGACGCGAGCCGCAGCGCTCCCCGGGCACTCCCCGGCGCGGGTCTCAGACCTTTCCGATCCCCAGCGTCGTCTCCGAGGGCAGCAGTCCCGAGCCGAGCACCGCGACCCAGAACTCGCCCAGCAGATCGGCCAGACGGGTGACGGCCTCCGGGCCGAGCGACCGCCAGGGCGCGGCGGCGAGCTCGTCGGTGTGACGCTCGACCCGGCTGCGCAGCTCACGGCCGGCCTCCGTGGCGATGCCGTCCTCATCGACCAGACCCCGGGCGGTCAACCGGTCCCTGGCGGCGGCCCACTCCCCGGGACTCCAGCCCCGGCTCTCGAAGCGCTCCACGGAGGCCGCGCCTATCGCCGCGAAGGAGACCAGCGATTCGGCCGGGTCCAGTCCCGCGACGAGCAGGGCCGCGAGGTGGCCGTCGCCGCGGTGCTCGCGCAGGATCGTCGCCGCGTGCCAGAGCTGGAGGTGCGGGGCCTCGGGCCAGGGCAACTCCGCGTTGGCCGCGGCGAGCTGACGGCCCGCGGTGTCCGCGGCCCCGGCGGCACGGCGGGCCAGGGCCGCGGCCTCGGCCAGCTCGGGACTGCCGACACGATCGCCGAGGATCGCGCGGTAGGCCCGGTCCACGGCCCGCTCCCGCGCCGCGAGCACCCGCTCCGGACTCGCCGTCCGCCAGGCGGAGTCGATGTGTTCGTCCACCATGTGCGGACTGAAGCTGTAGAAGGCGGAGGCCGCTCGTCGGCCGCCGACGGCCCCCAGCGGCGCCGCGCGGTAGGGGAAGTAGCTGGGCCAGCGCTCCTCGGTGCCGTATCCGAGCGCCGCCGCCTCCTCGAAGGCCTCCGGCACGTAGTACAGCACGGCGTGCAGGGGCTCCAGCAGGTGCCAGAGCCGGCGCACCTGCCCGAGGTCGACGCCCGCCCCCTCCGGCACGGCGCCTCCCCGCGCGTCTTCGCCCTTCACCGCCGCCTCGACGGCCCCGCTCGCCCCGCTCACGTTCCCGGACATGACCCCACCCCTCGTCACGTATCGACACGCTCCACAACTTGACACTGACAAGATTGCACCGGCCGCCCGAACTTGTCAACGACTAGATTCGGCGTACGCTGCTGTCATGAATCCCGCGAAGGCCGACCCGGCACCCGAGAGGGCCGACGGCCCGGTTCCCGAAAAGGCCGACGGCCCGGTTCCCGAGAAGACCGGCGGCCCCGCGCGCCCGTACCACCACGGGGACCTGCGCCGCGCCATCCTCGGCGCCGCCCTCGACGTCATCGCCGCCGAGGGGCCCTCAGCGGTGAGCCTGCGTGACCTGGCCCGCCGGGCGGGTGTCTCTCACGCCGCCCCGGCGCACCACTTCAAGGACCGTGTCGGCCTGCTCACGGCCATCGCGGCCGAGGGCTTCGGACTCCTGGCGACCGCGCTCGGCGACGCCGAGGACCTGCGCGACGCGGGCGTCCGCTACGTACGCTTCGCGCGGGAGCACCCCGCCCACTTCCAGGTCATGTTCTCCGCGGAACCGCTCCGCGACGACGACCTGGAGCTCACGACGGCCCGGACGCTCGCCGGAGGGCGGCTGCGGGCCGCCGTGTCTGCGGTCCCCGCGGAGGGCCGCGGCCCCGACGCCCGTCTCGCCGGCATCGCCGCCTGGTCCCTCGCCCACGGCTTCGCCACGCTCCTGCTCGGCCACAACCTGGACGGCCAGGTGGGCGGGCAGGACCCCGAGGAGGTCTTCCGCGCCCTGACGGGCATGCTGTTCCGCCCCGAACGGCCCTGACCCGCCCTGAACTCCTCCCGCGAACGCGCGGGGGCCGGGGCGCCGGGCGTGGCGCGGCCCCCGCCCCCGCCCCACCACGCCCCCCCGCCGCAGCCCCACCCCCCCGCCAACCTCAACCCCCGGCCGGCCGCGCCGCGAACGAC
>NZ_JBHYPZ010000033.1:0-100238 GCF_042746485.1 Streptomyces sp. NPDC058751
GGGCTGAACAGCCACTGGCTCGGAAAAGGGCGGTCGGGGCGGACACGTGGCGCGTAGGGTCGGGGGGGGGGGCGGCGGCGGGGCGCGCGGGGGGCCGCGCCGGCCGCCGCCGGGGGGGGGCGGCCCGCCCCCCCCCCCCCGCGCCGGAAGGGTGGGGCACGAGAGCCCCGGGTACAACCCCGTGGTACCCGGACCTCCGTGCCCCGGATCACCGGGAGCGTCAGACCGTGCCGCTCTCCCACCACCGGTCGCGGCCGAGGTCGGCCCGGCCGCCGGCGTGCTGGTGGTCGACGGCGTATCGCTCCGGGCCGGAGAACCCGCAGGTCCCGGCCTTCTGGTGGACGGTCTTGGCGGCCACCCCGGGCACGTCGAGGTCGGCCGCGGTGCCGTACGGGTGCGTGCTGTCGCCGGCCCCGACGGCGAGGGTGCGGCCGCCGACCAGGCTGGCAGCGCCAGCCCCGCAGCGGACCCTCTCCGTCCGGATCGGGACGGCGGGACAGTCCCACACCTGTGACCTGCGGGAACGCATCACCTCTGGGACGGTCGTGGGACACGGGCGGCGCCGCCGGAGCCCGGTTCCCCCGTGCGGCGGACGGTCAGCCGCTCGCGGGCCGTTTCCCGGCGAGGAACTCCGCCACCTCCGCGGGCACGATGTGCCCGGCTTCCGGCTCCTCCCACTGGACGGGGTGGATGCCGTGGTCCTTGAGGCCCCGCACGAACTGCTCGGGCAGTCTGCCGCCCTCGACCAGGTGGAGATCGAGGAGTGCCTTCCGTGCCGAAGGGTCCAGTGCTTCCCACCACTGTGCGACGCGCGCGCCGTGTCTGCTGTTCATGCGCTCCAGGTGACCACGGACGAACAGCCGCGACCAGCCGGGAACGCCGGTTCGCGCCGACCCCGTACGGGCGGGGCGTCACCGCGGCGGAGCCGCGGCGGAACATGCTGCTCGGAGGGTAGGAGGGGCGCTTCCGTGGGCACCATGCGTCTATGCGCGTCGATGAGGACGCCGGTCTCATCAGTCATGGGGATCAGTCATGAGGAGGGGTCATGAACCGTCAGATCCGGATTCGCGTCCACCGCCGGCCCTCCGCCCCGCGCGAGACGCCGATCGACCGCAGGACGCCGTCGGGGCGCCTGCTGCCCTACTGACACGCGCGCCGGACGTCCACGCGCCCTGACCCGAACCGCACCGACCCACCCGTGATCACGCACGAACGGCCCGCCGGGCGGATGCCCGGCGGGCCGTGCCATGTCCGAAGGGTGCGGCCGGTCGTCAGCCCCGGGCCGCGCGACGGCGTACGACGAGGACCGCGCCCGCGCCGGCGACGAGGGCCGCGGCGGCCGCGCCCGCGAGGGGGAGCGCGGAACCGGAGCCGGTGTTCGCCAGGTCGCCGCCGGTGGTCGAGGAGCCGGAGGATCCGGTCGCCGCCGAGCCGCCCGTGGAGCCCGAGCCGCCGGTGGAGGTACCGCCGGAACCGCCCGTGCCGGACGTCGAACCGGATCCGCCGGTCGAACCGCCGCCGCTCGTGGAGCCGCCGCCGCCCGTGGAGCCGGAGCCGCCCGTCGAACCGTCGGCGCCGTCGACGTCGAGCCGGATCGCGGCAGAGTCGTTCTTCTTGTTCTTGTCGTACGGGCGGTCCTCGGCGCCCAGCGCCACCGAACCCTCGGCCCCGGGGACGGCCTTGCCGATCCGCAGCTTGAACTGGTAGGTGACGGAGCCCTTCTCCTCGATCCAGGAGTTGGCGAGGCCGCAGCTGTAACTCCCGGTGGCCACCTTCGAGCAGGCGCCGGACGCCTTGGTCACCGTCGTGCCGGCGGGCATCTTGATCAGGACCTGGGCGACGGGGTCGCCCAGGGCGGACAGTACCCAGCCCGGACCCGCGTTGGTGAACTTGGCGTCCAGGGAGACCGTGTCCCCGACGCGGCCCTTCAGCAGGGTGTCCGCCACCTGGAAGTCGGCCGTGTTGTCCGCGGTGACCGTCAGGCTGACCGAGTCCCAGTCCGGGTGGTTCACGTCGCCGTCGCGCACCGGGGTGGTCGAGGGCAGCTCGGTCAGCTTCACCGCGGGCCCGGTGCCCCGGACGGTCTCCCTGGTCCCGTCGGAGGGCTCGGAGTTGTACGTGGCCACCGTCACGCGGAGGGTGTCGTACAGCGCGTGGCCGAGGACGTTCAGCGACAGGTTCTTCTCGGGCGCGTAGACGGCACCGGCCTTCAGCGTCTGGTCGAACTCGCAGACCGCGACGGAGTGGCTCGGGTTCTCGTCGTAGGCGGTGGTCTCGTAGCGGGTGCAGTTGGACGGCAGTTCCTGGTGGGCCAGCCCCCGGGTGACGGAGTAGGACAGGTAGACCTTGTCGAGATCCGTGGCGCCCTTGTTCGCGAAGGTGCCGGGCACCTGGAAGCTGCCGCCGGGCTTCACCCCGTCGACCGAGGTCAGCGGGGCCAGCGCCAGACCGGTGGGGGAGCCGTCGGCGGAGGCGGGCGCGGCGGCCAGGGGGATCAGGCCGACGACGCCGATCGCGGCGGCGGCCACCGTGGCCGCGGTCCTGCGGGACGGGCGGCGGTCGAGTGAGGTCCGGAGCATGGGGGGATTCCTCGGTGGATCGGCGGATGCGTAAGGGTGAACTGCGGGGAACCGGTGATTCCCGAACGTCAGACGTCTTCCGCCGTCGGACGGTTGTACGACTCCGGAGGGAAACCGGAGGCGAGGGGGAACAGGGGCCCGGAACCCGCTTCGCCGCCCACCCGGTACAGGCCCTAACGGCCCAGTGCCGCACCGCCGTTGACGTGCAGGAGCTGGCCCGTCGTGTACGCCGCCTCCGGGGACGCGAGGTACCGGACGGCGGCCGCGATCTGCGCGGGCCGGCCGGGCTGTCCGGTGAGGGACTGGGCCACGCGGGAGGCGACGAACTCGGGGGTGGCGCGGTCCCCGAAGAACTCCGTGTCCCCGACGAAGCCGGGGGCGACCGCGTTCACGGTGATGCCCTCGGAGCCCACCCGCCGGGCGAGATCGTAGGTGTACGTGTTGATCCAGCCCTTGGAGCCGCCGTACGAGCCGGGGCCGCGCAGCGAGGCGATCGAGGAGAGCTGCACGATGCGGCCGCCGGGCCGGCGCAGGTGGGGGAGCAGCGCCTCGGTGAGCAGGACGGCCGTCAGGACGTTGGCCTCGAAGTTGCGCCGGTAGCTCTCGGCGACGGAGGCGAGGCCGCCGTCGTGCGACGCGGCGACGTTGCCGCCCGCGTTGGCGACCAGGACGTCCACCGGTGTGCCGTCCGCGACGACGGAGTCCCGGACCGCGCCGACCTGTTCGGGGTCGGCCAGGTCGGCCGCGTGCCAGGACGCGGCCTCGGGTCCGAACCGCTCGTTCAGCCCGTCGGAGGCCTTGCGCAGGACGTCCTCGCGGCGGCCCAGGAGCACCACCCGGTCCCCGTCCGCGGCGAACGCCTCCGCCGTCGCCAGCCCGATTCCCGTACCCCCGCCGGACACCAACCACACGCCGTCCGCCCATGTCCGCCCACCCGTTCTCGGTATTCCTGGATATGAACCTCGGTCACGTACAGGTACGGACGGGGAGGCTACGGAGAGTCCGGGGCAGCGTCAAGAGGGCGGACGGCGCACCCGGCCGGCCGGTTCCGGTCACCGCAGAGGGGACTCCCACGTGACGCTCGTACCGTCGGCGCCCGGCTCCCCGCCGTTCGCGCTCCCGTCGTCGCGGACGGTCAGGCGGACACCGGGACGGCCGTCCGGCAGGGTGACCGTCACGTCGACGGTCACCTCGATGCGCGACACCACGGCGCGTCGTGAGGCCGCGGCCAGGGCGCGCCGCAGGGCGGTGAGCAGCCGGCCGGCCACCGGATCCGTGATCCGGTTCTCCACCGGGCCCGTGAACAGGGTGGACGGCCTGACGCCGAGCACCGCCGCCGCGCCGTCCGTCTCGTGCAGGACCTTCCCGCGGAACGTGGTGGGGGCGTCGGCGGGCGGCTGCTGCAGCGCGAAGATCGCGGTGCGCACCTCCTGGACCGTGGCCTCGAGTTCGTCGACCGCCCGGCCGAGGATCGCCGAGACCTCCTCGGCCCCGCCGCCACCGTCCCCGCCCGTGTGCGCGGCGTTCCTGCGCCGGGTGGACTCCAGCATCATGCCGGTCGCGAAGAGGCGCTGCACGACCAGATCGTGCAGGTCGCGGGCGATGCGGTCCCGGTCCTCGTACACCGCGAGGAGTTCACGGCTGTGCCGGGCGTCGGCGAGGACCAGGGCGAGCGCGGCCTGCGAGGCGAACTGGGCGGCCAGCAGGCGTTCGACCTCCGTGTACGGGCGCTCGCCCCGTCCGCGCGGCAGGGCCAGCGTGCCGATGAGCCGGCCCTCGGTCTGCAGGGGCAGCATCATGCTCGGCCCGAACCGGGACCGCGCGGGAGACGTGATCCGCGGGTCGGTCGCCGAGTCCTCGATGAACACCGGCTCCCCGCCCAGGAGTTGTTCGAGGAGGGGGCTGCCGGGCGCGATGGCGGCGCCCACGAGGTCCGCGGGGTCCCCGGGTGCGGAGACGACCACGATCTCCATGCCGCCCTCGTCCGTGGGTTCGAGGATGATCCCCGCCGAGGCTCCCGCGAGGAGCCTGGCGCGTTCGGCGACCGTCGTCAGCGCGTCGGCTCCTGTCCCGCCGCTGAGCAGGGCCGTGGTGACGGCGGCGGCGCCCTCGATCCATCGCTCCCGCTGCCGGGCCGTCTCGTACAGCCGGGCGTTGGCGATCGCGATGCCGGCCTGCGTGGCGAGCAGGCGCACCAGCTGCTCGTCCTCACGGGTGACGGGCCCGGTGGACTTGTCCGCGAGGTAGAGGTTGCCGAACACCTCGTCGTCGACCCGGATGGGGACGTCCAGACAGATGTCGGGTTCGGAGGACCCGGGGGACTCGGGGGAACCGGTGGGCCCGGGAGAGCCGGCGGGTCCGGGGGAGTCGTACGGGGCGGGCTTCCCGGACTCCCCGGGCCCCTCCGCCCGAAGGCCCGTCCCGGGGACGGGCGGTCCAGGGGCGGGCGGTCTCGCCGTACGGATCCGTACCGGCCCGTCCCGCCCCGGGTCCCGCATCCCCAGCGCCGCGTACCGGGCCCCGGTCAGCTCGGCGGCCGCGTCCACGATCCGCTGGAGGGTCGCGCGCAGTTCGAGTTCGGTGCCGACGCTGAGGACCGCCTCCAGAAGGGGCGGGAGTCCCGGAACGGGGTCGGTCATAGGGGGCCCTCGGACGCCGGGGCGTCACTTCGCCAGCGGATCCAGGATCCTCGGCTCGATCTTGCCCTCCAGCATGTAGCCGAGGCCCTGGACGGCACAGAGCTCGGGCCGCTCGGCGATGTGGACGGGCACACCGGTCGCCTGCCGGAGCATCTCGTCGAGCCCGGGGAGCAGCGCGCTGCCGCCGACCAGCATGATCCCGCGGTCGGCGACGTCGGCCACCAGATCGGGCGGGCAGGACCGCAGCACCTTGCCGATGCCGTCCAGCACGGCGGTCAGCGGTGTCTCGATCGCCGTGCGCACGGCGGCGGTGTCGACCTTCACGGAACGCGCGAGACCGGTCGCCACGTCCCGCCCGTGGATCTCGGTCAGGGCCGGTCCGTGCGGGGTCAGCCCGTTCCCGGAGAGGGCCAGCTGCAGCGGCCGTACGGCCTGGCTCGGCAGCAGCAGCTCGTGCCGGTGGCGCAGGTGCTGCACGATCGCGTGGTCGACGGCCTCACCGCCGACCGGGATGCGCTCGGCGGTGACGATCGAGCCCAGCGACAGCACGGCGAGCTGGGTCGCGGCGGCCCCGCACACCATGACCATGGTGGCCTCGGGCTGTTCGACGGGCAGTCCGCAGCCGACCGCCGCCGCGATCAGCGTGTCGACGAGCTCGACCCGCCGCGCGCCCAGCCCGACCAGCGTCTCGACCGTGGCGCGCTGGGCCAGCGGGCCCGCGTCGTGCGGGGTGCAGGCCGCGGCCCGCAGCCGGGGCTTGCGGCGCAGAGTGCGCCGGACCTTGTCCCCCAGCAGCTGGCGCAGCATCCGCTGGGCCATGTCGATGTCGACGACGGTGCCGCCGGACACCGGGCGCACCACCCGGATGTACTCGGGCGTACGACCCGTCATCCGCTCCGCGAACTCCCCGACCGCGATCAGCGCGCCCGTCCTCGTGTTGATCGCCGCGACGCTCGGCTGGTCGACGGCCAGGCCCCCGCCCCGCACCCATACACGGGTCCTCGCCGCGCCCATGTCGACGGCGAAGTGACAGCGGCGCAGCTGCTCCAGACTGGCGGTCATGGCAGGTCCTCCCGAGAGCGCAGACCGTGGGGCTCCGCCGGGCGGCGGTCCTTACTCGCATCCTGCGGGCGCGGGGCGGCGGGCGCCCCTTTTGGAGGGCCGGGCGGGGTGCTGCCGGCCGGGTGGCCCCGCGGTCCGCACGCGGCACCGCTGACGGCGTCGGGCCCTGCTCCGCAAGGACCCCGGTGCCCGGACGGCCGACCCCGGCCGACCCCGGCCGACCCCGGCCGAACCCGGCCGGCCGCCGGGAGACCCCGGAGGCGGGGCGCCAGGACCTCCGGCGGCGGGGCGGCCGGTGCGGGGAACGCCGGTGCGGCGGTCCGGCCCCGGCCGTGCCGGGGGCGGCGCTCGACGCCGTCCCGGTTTCCGCGGGTTCGTGTCCGCCTGTCCTGGCGGGCAGCCGTCATGGCACGTTTCCGCCCGGCTCCGTCAACTCCCCCGCAACACAAGGTCCCTGACACTCTTTTCGCAACACACGACCGAAGAGAGGCGTGTATGAACAGAGGACCTGTCAGACGTGGGGTGACCCTCCTGTCGGCCGGGCTCGTGATCGGCCTGCTGCCGGCGGTGGACGCCGGTGCGCGAACCGGCGGCCCGGACCCGGCGAGCACCGTGAGCGAGGCGGGCGCCGCGAGCACGGTGGACACCCCGAGCGCCGTCCACACCGTCACCCTCGTCACCGGTGACAAGGCGACCGTGACCGATCTGGGCGGCGGCAAGAAGACGGTCACGGTCGAGCGGCCCGAAGGGGTCCTGGGAACCGTGCGGACGCAGACGGCCGACGGCGAGATCAGCGTCGTACCGGACGAGGCCCTGCCGTACCTGCGGGCGGGCACCCTCGACGAGCGGCTGTTCGACGTCAGCGAGCTGATACGGCAGGGGCTCGCCGACAGCGAGACCGGCGAGCTCCCGCTGATCATGACCTACGACAGGGGCGCCCGGACCGTCGTCCCGCGCGGAGCGGAGCGCACCCGGACGCTGCCCAGCGTGCACGGGGCGGCCGTCGAGGCGGACAAGGGCCGCGCCTTCTGGCGGGCGTTCACCGCGCAGGACGGGGTGAAGGGCCTCTGGCTCGACGGGCGCGTCAGCGCCGACATGGCCCAGAGCAACGCGCAGATCGGCACGGAGCGGGCCTGGGCGGCCGGGCTCACCGGCAAGGGCGTCACCGTCGCCGTGCTCGACACCGGGGCCGACCTGACCCACCCCGACCTCAAGGACCGGATCACCGCCACCAAGAGCTTCGTCGAGGGGCAGGAGGTCGCCGACCGCAACGGCCACGGCACCCACACCGCCTCGACCGTCGGCGGCAGCGGCGCCGCTTCCGACGGCAAGGAGAAGGGCGTCGCCCCCGGCGCGGACCTGGTCGTCGGCAAGGTGCTCGGCGACGCGGGCTCCGGCAGCGAGTCACAGATCATCGCCGGCATGGAGTGGGCCGCGCGGGACCAGCACGCCAGGATCGTCTCCATGAGCCTCGGCTCCAGCGAGCCGAGCGACGGCACCGACCCGATGGCACGGGCGGTCGACACCCTGTCGAAGGAGACCGGCGCCCTCTTCGTCATCGCCGCCGGGAACACCGGCGCCCCCTCCTCCATCGGCTCGCCGGGCGCCGCCGACGCGGCCCTGACCGTCGGCGCCGTCGACTCCGCCGACAGGGCCGCCTACTTCACCAGCGCCGGCCCCCGCCACGGCGACAACGCCCTCAAGCCCGACCTGTCGGCCCCCGGCGTGAGCATCCTCGCCGCCCGCTCCCAACTGGTCGGCGGCAGCGGCTACTACACCTCCATGAGCGGTACGTCCATGGCGACGCCCCATGTCGCCGGAGCGGCCGCGCTGCTCGCCGAGGAACACCCCGACTGGACCGGCGCCCGGCTCAAGGACGCGCTGATGTCCACCTCCAGGCAACTCGACGCCTCCGCGTACCAGCTGGGCGCCGGAAGGGTGAGCGTCCCGGACGCGGTCGACGCGAAGGTCACCGCCACCGGCAGCGCCGACCTCGGCTTCTTCAGCTGGCCGTACCCGGACGGCGAGCCGGTGGTGAAGACCGTCACCTACACCAACTCCGGTGACTCCGACGTGCCGTTGACCCTGTCCGTGCGGGGCGCCCCCGAGGGGCTGGCCACCCTCGCCGACACCACCCTCACCGTGCCCGCCCACGGCACCGCGTCCACCACGGTGACCGGCGACGGCGCCAAGGCCGCGGTGGGGAACAACAGCGGGCAGATCGTGGCCTCGGCCGCCGACGGCACGACCGTCGCGCACACCGCCTTCGGGCTGGTCAAGGAGGACGAGCGCTACACCCTCACGGTGCACGTCAAGGACCGCGACGGGGCCGCCACCGCCGCCTCCCTCGCCGTCCAGCCGCTCGTCGCGGACACCGACGCCTTCTCCGCCTACGTCGGCGACTCCGGCACCCTGAAGCTGCGCCTGGCGCCCGGGACGTACAGCCTGAACTCCTTCCTCGACGTGCGCGGCGGCCACGGAGCCGACTCGCTCGGGCTCGGCTTCCTCGCGGCCCCCGAGATCACCCTCGACCGGGACCGCGAGGTCACCCTCGACGGGCGGCGGCTGCGGGAGGTCAAGGCCGAGGTGAACCGCAGGACCGAGACCCGGCACCTGCTCATGGAGTACGACCGCGACGCGGGCGGCTCCGACCTGCTCGGCGCGGTCCTCGTGGGGCCGAGGTACGACAGCGTCTTCGCCGCGCCCACCGCGAAGGTCGAACAGGGCACCTTCGAGTACCGGACCGTGTGGCGGCTCGGCAAGCCGCTGCTGGAGGTCGACGGCGTCCGCGACGCGCTCGTCCAGGCGGGCGGCACCCTGCTCGAGGGCCGGACCGGGCTCCCGCTCGTCGACGTCGGCGACGGCCCCTTCACCGCGGTCGCGGGCAAGGCGGTCCTCGCCCGCCTCGCCGACGGCGCCGATCCGGGAGCGCTCGCCCAGGCCGCCCAGGACGCCGGGGCCGAGGCGCTGTTCGTGACCGACGACGTGACCGGACGGCTCAACACCTGGTGGGGAGCGGACGACGGCGGCGACCGCCCGCTCCAGATCGCCACCGTCGACGTCGCCGACGCGGCCCGGCTGCGCCGGGCGGGCCGCGTCGACATGACCGGCACCGCCAACTCGCCCTACATGTACGACCTTTCGCAGGGGCACCGGGGTGCGATCCCGGCCACCGACCTCACCTACCGGCCGAAGGGGCATGAACTCGCCGCCCTGGACGTGAAGTTCCACGGCAGCACGCCGACCGAAGGCGCGGAGTTCCGCTACTCCCTCACCGACGCCTTCCCCGTCGGGATCGGCTACCTCCAGCGGATCGACCACCCCGCCGAGCGCACCGACTACGTCTCCACCGGCCCCGGACAGAAGTGGCACGAGACCGTGTTCTCCGCCGACGCGGCCCTGGAGGAACGCAGCGGACTGGTCACGTACAAGGGCGGCTCCCACCCGGAGCTCGACTGGTTCAAGCCGGTCTGGCACCCCTGGCTCGGCACCGGCCTCGGCTGGGGTCAGCAGCGTGCCGGGAAGGCGATGCGGTTCAACACCCCCGGCTGGGGCGACTCCGGCCCCGACCACACCGGCTTCGGCAGCGTGTGGGACACCGGGAACGGGATGACCCAGTTCACCGAGCTGTATCTCGACGGGGTGCGCGTCGACCGGCGGACGGGTTCCAGCAGCTACGACTGGAACGCGCCCGCCGACGAGCACACCTACAAGGTCGTCACCGACACCACGCTCGCCCCCGAGCGCTGGCGGCTCGCGACGAAGGGCCACGCCGAGTGGACCTTCCGGTCGGCGGCCACCCCCGACGACCACTGGAGCTATCTGCCCCTGATCAACCTCTCCTTCGACGTCGACACCGACCTCGCGGGCGACGTCCGGGCCGGCCGCCGGCTGCCGATCGGCATCGGGGGCCGCTACATAGAGGACGCCGTCGGCACCGGAACCCTCCGCGGCGGGACCCTCGACGTCTCCTACGACGACGGCGCCACCTGGCGGCCGGTGAAGCTCACCGGGGCCGGGCGGACCGACTGGCGCGGCACGCTGAACGTCCCGCGCGGCACCTCGTACGTCTCGCTGCGGGCCTCCGTGAGCGACGACGAGGGCGGTTCGGTGCGGCAGGAGATCATCCGGGCCCTGGGGGTGAAGTAGCCTCCGCGGGCCGGCGGGCGGCGCCGTCTCCCGAGCGAAGGGGAGACGGCGCCGCCGTACGCACCGCTCCGTCTACTCCCGCGTCAGCACGCCCCTGATCACGCCCAGCTCCACCAGGTCCTGCGGACGGACGCGGAGGTCGTTCGCCGTCGCCTCGACGTCGCCCGGCGGCCGCTTCAGGATGGCCGCCGCCAGTTCGGGTGCGATCACCGAGAAGTAACTGTCCGGCGTGGCCCAGGTGTTGCCGGGTGCGGCCAGTGCCAGCGCCCCGCCCGAGCCGCCCTCGCCGATCACCAGTGTGGTGACGGGCGTCCGGGCGCCGGCCACCGCCGCGAACAGGTCCGCGATCGCCGCCCCGGCCCCCTGCCGCTCGGCGAGGGCGTCGTTCGCGGCGCCGGGGGTGTCCACCAGGGTCAGGACCGGTATGCCGAGCCGTCCCGCCATCCGCACCAGCCGGGCGGCCGTGCGGTATCCGGCGGGGCGGGTCGGGGTCCCGCGCTGGGCGGCGTACGCGACGGTCCGCCCGTCGTGCGCGCGGCCGAATCCGCACAGCACGCCCTCGTCCGTGCCGCCGCAGCGGTCACCGGATATCGCCGCCCTGCGGGTGAAAAAGGCGTCCAGGTAGGCCTCGGCGCGCGGGCGTCCGGCGGCCCTGGCGCGCTGCACCGCCTCCCAGCCGGTCGCGGGCAGGCCGGTCGCGCCGCCCAGCGCGGCCGGGACGGGAGCCGCCCCGGCGGAGGGCCGGGTGAGCAGGTCCAGCCACAGGGCGAGCGCCTCCCGCAGCCCGTCCTTCGGTACGAGGGCGTCGACCGAGCCCGCCACGACCTGCGCCTCGGCCGTGTACGCGGCCGGGTCCGCGTCGGGCGGGCGGACCCGGGAGCCCGCGAAGGCGACCTGGGCGCCCGGCAGTGCCAGGGTGACGTCGGCGCCCGCGCCGAGCGTGGCCCAGCCCCCTCCCGTGGTCGGGTCCCGCAGGACCGCGATCTGCGCGAGCCCCGCCTCCCTGGTGAGCGCCGACTGCCGGGCCACCCGCTGGAGCTGGGTCAGCGCGAGCATGCCCTCCTGCATCCGGCTGCCGCCGGTGGCGACGAGCGAGACGACGGGCAGCCGGTGCGTACGGGCGTGGTCGTAGGCCGCCTCCAGGCGGTTCCCGGCGCGTTCCCCGAGGGAGCCGCCGAGGAAGCCGAACTCGAAGGCGACGAGGACGGCGGTGACCGGACCGAGCGGGGCCCTGCCGTCGATCGTGGTGCCGAAACTCGCCGTCCCGAAGGTCGCGGTGCCGCAGACGACGGACTCCTCCTCGCCGGTACGGGCCGCCGCGCGCGCCCGCGCGTCGCCGTACCCCTGCCAGGAGAGCGGGCCGTCGGGCGGGGAATCGCCCTCGGGGCAGGGCAGTTCGGCGAAACTGTCGGTGACCAGGGCGATGGCCTCGCGGGCCGAGATCCGTTCAGTCACGCGGCAGCTCCCGCTTCAGGATCTTGCCCATGTCGTTGCGGGGCAGCCGGTCCAGGAAGCGCACGGTGCGCGGCCGTTTGTGCGGGGCGAGCCCACGCGCCACGTGGTCGGACAACTCCTCGGCGGACGGCGGCGCCTGGGGGTCGAGCGGGACGACCCAGGCCGCGACGCGCTCGCCGAGATCCGCGTCCGGCTCCCCGGCGACGGCGGCCTCGCGCACCCCCGGGTGTTCGAGGAGCGCGTTCTCGATCTCACCCGCGCCGATCTTGTAACCGCCGCTCTTGATCAGGTCGGTGGCCTTGCGGCCGACGATGCGGACGGATCCGTCGGGGTCGAGGACCGCCATGTCGCCCGTGCGGAACCAGCCGTCGGCGCTGTACGCGGCGGCGGTGGCGTCGGGCCGGTTCAGGTACTCGGTGAAGAGGTTCGGCCCGCGCACCTGGATCTCGCCGACGCTCTCGCCGTCGTGCGCCCCGGCCGGGGTGCCGTCGGCCTCGTACCAGGCGATCGCCGTCCCGTCCTCCTCGACCAGCCGCAGGTCCACGCCGGGCAGCGGCACGCCGACCGTTCCGGGGCGGACCTCCCCGTCGGCCCGCACGCTCGTGTTCATCAGGGTCTCCGTCATGCCGTACCGCTCGACGACCCCGCGCCCGGTCGCCGCCCTGATCCGCTCGTGGTCGTGCAGGGGCAGCGCCGCCGAGCCCGACACCAGCAGGCGCGCCCCGCCCATCGCCTCGGCGAGCCCGGGATCCTCGCCGAGCGCCTCGGCGAGCCGGTGGTACATCGTCGGCACCCCGAACAGCATGGTCGCCCCGGAGCCCAGCTCCCGCGCCACGCCCTCGGTGCTGAACCGGCCCAGATGCCGTACGGACCCGCCCCGGCGCAGCGGGCCCAGGATGCCGATGATCAGCCCGTGCACGTGGAACAGCGGCAGGCCGTGCACCAGGACGTCGTCGCCGGTCCACTGCCAGGCGTCCGCCAGCGCGTCCAGGGTCGCGGCGATCGCCCGGCGCGGGACGACCGCGCCCTTGGGCGGGCCGGTCGTGCCGGAGGTGTAGACGACGAAGGCGGGGGCGGCGGGGTCGGTGACCGTGCCGGAACCGGGCGCCCCCGCGCCACCGGCCCCGGCGTCACCGGCGATCCCGGCCCCCGCGCCCGCGCCCGCGCCCGCCCCCGCGTCCGCCCCCGCCCTCGCGTCCGCCCCCGCTCGTGCCCCCGCCGCCTCCGGCTCCACCTCGACGTCGATGCGGTCCAGCGTCCCGAGCGGAGCGGGGAGCCGGTCCCCCGCGGCCGCGAGCACCAGGGACGGCGCGCTGTCACCGACGATGTGACCGAGTTCGGTCTCCCCCGACTTCGGGTTCAGCGGCACGGCCGGCACCCCGGCGAGCAGCGCGGCGACGACGCCGACGGCCGTCTCCAGGGTCGGCGTCGCCCAGACGGCGACCCTCCCGGCACCGTCGAGCCGTGCGGCCAGCGCCTTCGCACAGGCCGCCAGTTCCGCGTACGTCAGGGACCGATCGCCGAAGCGGAGCGCGGACCGGTCCGCGACCGAGCCGCCCACCAGGGCCGGGAAGAGGGAGAACACGAGAACTCCTTGCCGAGAGGACTTCACCGGGAGCAACAGGCCCTTCCTACACGATCGGGCCCGGGAACCGGGTGCCCGGCCGACCGTTCCCGCCGAGGACGTGGAGGAGGACGCGGAGGGGGAGCGCGGGCGCCGTGAGGATCGCTCCGAAACAGGGAACGATCGCCGGGGAACCGTGGCGTGGACGGACCCGGACACGTAGTGTCGGCCTCGCGTCACAACTTGATGAGTCAACTGCCGGGAGACCTTTGGTGAGTGAGTGCCCGTCGCGCTTTCCCGGTGTCCTGCCGGACGGCGAGGAGGCGGAGCGATGACGACGAGGCCGGCCGGCTCCGTCGGCAGGTTCGTGGCGGCGCTGCGTCCGCGCGGGACCCGCTCCGAGATGCGGGCGCTGGCGGTGGAGCTCGGCCGGGTGCTGCGGAGAAGGATCGATACGCCTGTCGACATGGGGGAACTGGCGCGGGCCCTGTGCGACGAGATGAGCCGGCGCAGGGGCGGCCGTCCGGTCCAGCTCCGCTTCGAGCGCTTCCCCGACGAGATCGAAGTCACCGGTCTGTGGATGGAGTTCAGCGACTTCGACCTCGTGGTCGTCGAGGAGCGCGCCGAGACGGTGCAGCAACTCGTCATCCTCGGCCACGAGTTGTGGCACATGAAGGAAGGCCACCGCGATCACCACGTGGACCGGGCGACGGCGGTGGCGCGGGTGGCCCTCTCGGGCCGTTCCGGCGGGCACGGACCGGGGGCGACGCCTCTCCGGGAGGAGGTCGCCCGTGCCGTCGCCGCCCGCGACGGTTCGCGCCAGGCGGACGAGGCACAGGCCGAGGCCTTCGGCCTGCAACTGGCGAGCGTCTTCCGTTCCTGGCTGACCGGCCCCGGCGGCGACGCCCCCGTCGACCCGGTGGGCCGCGCCATCGAGACCTCCCTCGGCTACCGCAGGCCCGGGGAATGACCCGGGCCCCGGGCCGTCCGCGGCGGCCGGGGAACGGCCCCCGCGACCCGGAGTCCGGCGCCGGGGCCGGTCGGCGGGCCCGAGGGCCCGCCGACCGAACCGGGATCCTCACGGACCTGCCGGGATCCTCACGGACCTGCCGGAATCCTCACGGACTCACGCACGGGCCGCCTCGGCCACGTCCGCGACCACGCAGCTGACGTTGTCCGGCCCGCCCGCGTCGTTCGCCGCCCCTATCAGGGCCCGGACCGCCGCGTCGGGATCGGGGGCCGACGCGAGCAGCCGCTCGATCCCCTCGTCCGGCACGACGGCGGACAGGCCGTCCGAGCAGAGCAGGTAGCGGTCGCCCGCCCGGACGTCCTGCAGCCGCAGGTCGGGCGCGGACGTGTCGATGCCCAGCGCCTTGAGCAGGATGGCGCGCTGCGGATGCGTGGCCGCCTCCTCCGGGGTGAGACGGCCCTCGTCGATCATCGACTGGACCACCGTGTGGTCGTGGGTGATCCGGAACAGCCCGCCGTCGCGCAGCACGTAGGCCCGGGAGTCCCCGATGTGGACGAGCGCGAGCTGGGAGCCGGTCCACACCATGGCCGTGAGCGTGCTGCCGGTGCCGCCGTCCGGGGCTCCTGCCGTGGTGTACCGGGGCACCAGGTCCGCCACCGCCCGTGCCGCGCCCTCCACGGCGTCCTCCAGCAGGTTGAGCACGCCGCCGGCCGACAGCGGCTCGTCGTCCAGGAACGTGAGGGCCCGTACCGCCGCGGTGCTCGCGGGTGCCCCGCCCGGCCCGCAGCCGTCGGCGACCGCGAGGACGCGGGCGCCGGCGTGGACGCTGTCCTGGTTCGCCTCCCGGACGAGGCCGGTGTCGGAGAGTGCCGAGCAACGGAGTTCCAGCATGGTGGTGTCCTTTCGTAGGGACGGTGACAGTTGGTCCACGAGGAACGCCGCCAGGTCCCGGCGGGCCGCCGTCTCGGCCTCGACCTCGGCCCAGTACGCGCCGATCTCCCGCGCGGCCGGCTCCGGTTCCAGGGCGCACACCCGGCGGATGCGGGCGAGCGGCATGCCGAGCCGTCGCAGCCACGCCACCAGCCGGGCCTGCCCGAGCTGCTCCGCCGCGTAGTAGCGGTACCCGGTCTCGGGATCCACCCGGGCGGGGCGCAGCAGCTCCAGTTCGTCGTAGAGCCGCAGCGCCTTGGGCGACAGCCGGGAGGCCTTCGCGAAGGCCCCGATCGTCAGCATGTCCACACGTCCACCCCGTCGTCTCCCTGTCCGGGCCGTACCCGGCTCCGGTCCTGGTCCCGGTCGTGCTCCGGGGCCGGGTTCCGGTCCCGTTCCTCGTTCTGTCATCGATGCTGGGCCCTGCCCCTTGGTGAAGGTCAAGAACGGCCCGCCCGGGAGTCCGGGCGGTTGGTTGTTAACCTGCGGCGGGGTGTCCCGGGACGGCGTGCCGACGGGCGCGCCCCAGGCTGTCCGCCGGTGCCCCGCACCGGCGCCGTACGAGGATGGAGTCCGGTGTGGTCCGTATAGCGCTCGTCACGTACGACCCGGGCGGGGAGCCCGGCGCGGACCGGGACCTGCCCGTTCTGAGGGGAGCCCTGGAGGACGCCGGGGCGGGCGCGGAGGTCGTGCACTGGGACGATCCCGCGGTCGACTGGGCGCGGTTCGACCTGGCGCTGATCCGCTCGACCTGGGACTACAGCCTGCGCGTCGCGGAGTTCGTGGGGTGGGCCGAGCGGTGCGCGGGGCTCACCCGGCTGGCGAACCCGGCCCCGGTCGTGCGGTGGAACACGGACAAGCGCTACCTCGGCGACCTGGCGGACGCGGGGGTGCCCGTCGTACCGACCCGGTACCTCGCGCCGGGCGACCCGGTCGGCCTGCCCGGCGAGCACGAGTTCGTCGTGAAGCCCACGGCGGGGGCGGGGGCGCGCTACGCCGCCCGGTACACCCCCGGGGAACGGGAGACGGCCCTCGGGCAGATCGCGCGGATGCACGCCGAAGGGCTGACCGCCATGGTCCAGCCGTACGTCACGGACATCGACGTCCGGGGCGAGCGGGCGCTCCAGTTCTTCGGCGGACGGCTGCTGCACGCCAGCCGCAAGGGAGCCGTGCTGGAGCCGGGCACCCCCTACGACGCGGACAAGACACCCCACCCCCGGCTGGAGCCGTGGGAGCCGACCGCGGCCGAACTGGCCGTCGCCGAGAAGGCGTTGGCCGCCGTCCCGGGATGCGCGGACGGCGTGCTCTACGCCCGTGTCGACCTCGTGGACGGAGACGACGGCGAGCCCAGACTGATGGAGCTGGAACTCGTCGAGCCGAACCTCTTCCTGTGGCTCCACCCGAAGTCGCTGCCCGTCGTCGTGGACCGGATCGTCGAGGCCGCCGCAGGCTGAGGCCGCCGTCCGCTGAGGCCCGCCACCCGGTGAGGCCGCCACCGGCTGAGGGCGTCGCCGACCGAGACCGCCGTCGGCCGAGGCCGCCGTCCGGATCACCCCGGTCCCTTGACGCCCACCCGCTGGAGCAGCCCCCAGGTGAACTCCGCCGCGCACGCGTGCGGCACGCCCGACGCGTCCGGTGCCGTGAACGCCAGCCCCCACCGGGTCGGGGCCGTGCCCTCCAGGGGCCGGGCGGGAGCGAAGGCGCGGGCCGCCTCGTCGGCCGTGCAGCTCCAGGGAGTCAGGTCCTCCAGGGTCTCCAGCGTCGGCGCGGGGGCACCCGGGGCCCGTACCAGCCATTCGTTCCAGGCGGCGCCGTCCGGGGCGAGCAGGACCTCGAAGCGCAGCCCGGGCCACAGCGGGACCGGCCAGTGCAGGGCCTCGCAGGTCAGATCACCGATCCGGCGCTCGCGCGCGGACTCGGGTGCGCCGAGGACCGAGCGGTAGCGCGAGGCGGCGGAGCGGGCCCGGGGAGCGTGCAGCATCGCCTGCCAGCGCCGGTTCGCCTCGCGCATGTCCGCGACGGACACCCCCAGTTCGTGACGCGCGTCCTCGACCAGGCCGGGGTTGTGGTCGGCCATGCGGCGCAGCAGGACGAGCTGGAAGTCGAGCGGGGTGAAGGGCGGGGCGGGGCGTCCGGCAGGCATGCGGTCCATGGTCGCGTACCCGGGCCCCGCAAACCATTGCCCGCCCCCGGGCGAATGACTAGCCTGTGTTCGTCATCCCGGTCGTCTGTTGAAATTTCGAACAAAGAGAGAGGGGGCCGGTTGTGGGACGCCTCGTACCTGCCGTGACCCGGGCTCTGGACATACTGGAGCTCTTTCTCGACGGGGACGGGACGCTCTCCGCCCCCGACATCGTGCGCAAGCTCCAGCTTCCGCGCACCACCGTGCACGAGCTGGTGACCACGCTCGCCGCCCGGTCGTACATCGTCCAGGTCCCCGGCCAGCCGGGACGCTACCGGCTCGGCGTGCGCCCGTACCAGCTCGGCAGCCGCTACGCCGAGCAGCTCGACCTCGCCGCCGAGGGCCAGCAGGTCGCCCGTTCCGTCGCCGAGACCTGCGACGAGACCGTGCACGTGGCGATCCTCGAGGGCACCGACGTCATCTACATCGCGAAGGTCGACTCCACGCACGCCGTGCGCATGGTCTCGGCCGCCGGCCGCCGGCTTCCCGCGCACTGCACCTCCGTAGGCAAGATGCTGCTCGCCTCCCTCTCCGAGCCGGAACTGGCCTCACGCGTCCCGGACGACGCCGACCTCGTGGCGATGACCCCGAACAGCATCACCGAGCCGGGCGCCCTGCGCGAGGCCCTCGCCGGGATCCGCCGGCGCGGGATCGCCGTCGAGAGCCGTGAGTCCAACCCGGACGTGAGCTGTGTCGCCGCGCCCGTGCGCGACCGGGCGGGACAGGTCGTCGCCGCGCTGTCGATCTCCGTGCCGATGATCCGCTGGAGCGACGAGCGCCGTGCCGAGCTGGAGCAGCTCGCGGTGAAGGGCGCCGCGGAACTGTCCGAGCGGCTCGGCCACCGGAGCGCCCGGTGACCGTCGTCGAGGTCGCGGTCCGGGCGCACGCCGCGCTCGGCGAGGGCCCGACCTGGGACGCCCGGGCGGGGCGGCTCGTATGGGTCGACATCCTCGGCTCCCGGATCCACACCTACGACCCCGCCTCCGGCCGCCGCACGGCGTCGGCCACCGAGCAGCACGTGGGCGCGGCCAAGCCCCGGGCGGGCGGCGGACTGGTCGTCAACCTCCGTGACGGCGTGGGGCTCTACGGACCGCCGGGACCGGACGGGCACGCCGGCCCGTTCCGCTGGCTGCACCGGGAGCCCGTGCCCGGCCGGCGCGGCAACGACGCGGCCGTCGCGCCCGACGGCTCGCTGTGGTGCGGCACCATGCGCTACGACGAGGCGCCCGGCGGGGGCACCCTGTCGCGGATCGCCGCCGACGGCACGGTCACCCCGGTCCTCGGCGACGTGAGCGTCAGCAACGGCACGGGCTGGAGCCCCGACGGCCGCCGGGTCTACTACATCGACTCGCCGACCCGCCGCATCGACGTGTTCGACGTCGGCGACGACCTGCTGCCGGTCGGCAGGCGCCCGTTCGCCACCGTGGAGGACGGGTTCCCCGACGGTCTGACGGTGGACGCGGAGGGCTGCGTCTGGGTGGCCCTCTGGGACGGCGGGGCGGTCCGCCGCTACACGCCGGACGGCGTACTGGACCGGGTTCTCGAACTGCCGGTCCGCCGTCCCACCGCCTGCGCGTTCGGCGGCCCCGACCTCACCGACCTGTACATCACCACCGCGCGTACGGGCCTTGCGGCACCGCACCCGATGTCCGGCTCCCTGCTCGTCGTCCCGGGCGCCGGAAAGGGCCTGCCGCAGCCGGAGTTCGCCGGCTAGCCGAACACGCGTGAGTCCCCTCCCGGCCGACGGAACGCGAAAGGACACCCGCCATGCGCACCGCCCGCTTCGTCCTCGATCCCGCCTTCACCGTCGGCCGGGTCGACCCGCGCCTCTTCGGTTCCTTCGTCGAACACCTCGGCCGCTGCGTCTACACCGGAGTCTTCGAACCGGGCCATCCGGCGGCCGACGCCGACGGCCTGCGCACCGACGTGCTGGAACTCGTCCGCGAGCTCGGTGTCACGGCCGTCCGCTACCCCGGCGGCAACTTCGTCTCCGGCTACGACTGGGAGGACTCGGTGGGCCCCGCCGAGGAGCGGCCCCGCCGGCTGGACCTCGCCTGGCGCTCCACCGAGACCAACCGCTTCGGGCTCGGCGAGTTCATCGGCTTCGTGCGGAAGATCGGCCCCGGGGCCGAGCCGATGATGGCCCTCAACCTCGGCACCCGCGGCGTCGCCGAGGCCCTGGCGCTCCAGGAGTACGCCAACCACCCCTCGGGGACCGCCCGTTCCGAGCAGCGGATCGCGCACGGCGACAAGGACCCCTTCGGCATCCGGCTGTGGTGCCTCGGCAACGAGATGGACGGTCCCTGGCAGACCGGCCACAAGACCCCCGAGGAATACGGCCGGCTCGCCGCCGAGACCGCCCGGGCGATGCGGCAGATCGAGCCCGGCCTCGAACTCGTCGCGTGCGGCTCGTCCGGCCAGTCGATGGCGACCTTCGCCGCGTGGGAGGCGACGGTCCTCGCCGAGACGTACGACCTCGTCGACCACATCTCCCTGCACGCCTACTACGAGGAGACCGACGGCGACCGGGACTCGTTCCTCGCCTCCGCCGTCGACACCGAGTCGTTCATCGAGAACGTGGTCGCGACCTGCGACCACGTGGGCGCCAGGCTGAAGTCCAAGAAGAAGATCACCCTCTCCTTCGACGAGTGGAACGTCTGGTACCAGAGCCGGAGCGACCCGCACCCGGCCGAGGACTGGCAGGAGGCCCCGCGCCTGCTGGAGGACGTCTACACCGTCACCGACGCGGTCGTCGTCGGCTCGCTGCTCATCGCGCTGCTGCGGCACGCGGACCGCGTGGCCGTCGCCTGCCTCGCCCAGCTCGTCAACGTCATCGCGCCGATCATGACCGAACCGGGCGGCCCGGCCTGGCGGCAGACGACGTTCCACCCGTTCGCCCAGGCTTCCGCCCACGGGCGCGGGCAGGTCCTCGACGTCCGGGTGGACTCCCCGACGTACGAGACCCGCAGGTACGGCGAGGTCGACCTGCTGCACGCCACCGCGGTACGCGCCGAGGACGGCTCGGTCACCGTCTTCGCCGTCAACCGCAGCCGGACCGAGCCGCTGCCGCTGGAGGTCGCCCTGGAGCGGACGGGCCTGACGACGGTCGTCGAGCACAGCGCGCTCGCCGACGCGGACCCGGACGCCGTCAACAGCCTGCACGACCCGGAGCGGGTCACCCCGCACCCGGTCGAGGGGACCACGCTCCGGGACGGCACGCTCAGCGCCGTCCTGGAACCGCTGTCCTGGAACGTGATCAGGCTCGCCTAGGGCTCTCCTCTTCTACGCGCCCCGGGGGCCGGGGGAGGCGACCGGTGTCACCGGTACTCCTCCGGCCGCGCTGCCCAGCAGGGTCAGTTCCACCCGGCCGGGACCGGCGGGCGTGGTCCCGTCGGACAGCACCGCGAGGGCCAGGGTGTTGTGCCCCCGTGTGCGCAGCACCCCGTTGGGGAGCACGAACGTGTGCTGCGGGCCCACGTCGTTGATGTACTGGCCCATGTTCCAGCCGTTCAGGAAGATCTGGACGCGGTAGGCACGGGCCGGATCGTCCGTGAGGGTGAGCCCGATCGACGCGTCCACCGCGCTGTCCACACCGAGCCGGAAGCCGGTGCGGTACCAGGTGACGCCCTGGCGCAGTTCGGCGCGCGGGAAGCCGACGGCCTTCCAGCCGCCGTCCGCGAAGCCCGGCAGGTGCCAGCCGTGCCGCTCCCCGTGCAGCCCGCCGGTGTTGAGCGGTCCGCGCACCGGGTCGGGGGCCGCCTCGCCCCGGATGCGCCAGCGGACCGCCGGAGCGGCCCCGGCGAAGGTGACGGCCGTCAGGCCCCGGGCCGCCTTGTGCGCGTCGTCGGCCCTGCCGTCCTGGTCGTGCTGCATCCGCCGGACCAGGACGGACAGCACGTGGGAGCGCCGCTCCCGCGGCCGGACGGGGAAGGTGGCGGTGGCCGCCCAGGTGCCCTTGCGCACGGTCTTCTTGTCCGGCACCGGCATCCGGTGCGTGCCGAGGGGTTCACCGTCCAGCCAGGCCATCAGCAGCCCCTGGGCGCCGGTGACGTAGCTCAGGGACACGGAGTGCGCGTCGCCCGCGTCCGCGAAGTGCCCCCGGTACCAGACGTCTCCGTAGTGGAAGCCGTAGTCGTCGGCGAACAGGACCGGCTGCCCGGCGGGTACGGGGGTGACGCTGTGCGAGGCCGTCCGGTCCGCGGGCCGCCACGCGCCGTCGTCGTGACCGGGGGCCGACTCGGGGTTCTCCTCGGCCCGGAGCCAGCCGGTCAGGGCGGGCAGCCGCACCGGGCCCGGACCGGCCGTCGGCCGCTCGGCGCGCAGGCTTCCGGAGGGGGTGGCGCGGGCCCTCAGCGCGCGGCCGTTCCAGACGAGTTCGCTCGTCCCGCGCGGGCCCCACACCTCCAGGTCCGCCGCCTTCGTCGTGTCGCCGGTCAGACGTACGGCCGTGCCGCGCAGCACGGCCTCGCGCAGCAGGGCCGGGCCGTGCACCAGCACGGGGCCCGACGGTGTGTCGTGGCGCCACAGCCGGCGGGAGCTCTCGTCATCGGCGAACAGCAGCAGGAGGGGGGCCGTGACCCCGCCGCCCTCCACCCGGACCCGGGTGATGCCGTCCAGCACGGCGTCGATCCGCAGGACTCCGTCCTCGTAGCCGTACCCGGCGTCCCCGTCCAGCACGGTGACCGTCGGCTCGCTCGCGGCCTCCAGGCAGGTGCGCGTCGGCTCGCCCGTCCGGCCCGTGAACACGGCGATGTCCTGCCGTCCCGCGGTCAGCCACAGCATGGGCTGGGCGGTGGACCAGCGCAGCTTCCGGCGGCCCAGCGCGATCCCCTCGGCGAGCAGCCGCGCGTCGAGGCCGGGCACCGGCACCCGGGCAGCGGCTCCGGCGAACTCCACGGTCGCCACGGCCTCGGTGGGGGAGTCGTTGCGCAGCACGTGGAAGCGCGCCTTCGTGTCCGGGTTGACCAGGTGGTACGCCTTGACGCCGGGGCCCGCCCCCGGGCCGTCGCCGGGGAGGGGGTCGGCGCGGTCGAGCTTGGCCAGGTCGGGCACCGACTGCAGCAGCCGGCCGATCTGGTGCATGGGGACGAGCTTGTCCGTCGGCTGCCGGGCCTCGTCGATGGCGGCCCCGTAGTCGTACGAGGTGTAGACGATCGGCGCGGGCAGCCAGCCCCAGGAGGTGCCGCCGAAGGTCATGTAGACGTTGTGGAGCGTGATGCCGTTGGCGAGGTTGGTGAGGTAGAAGCGCCGTTCGTAGGCCGCGTCGCGGGTCCGGCGGGACTCGGCGTACCCGCGGCCGTCGAACTCCGCCCCGCCCCACGGGTCGAACCAGCCGCCTCCGAACTCGGGGACGAACCCCGGGGTGTCGGGGCTCGCGGTCGAGCCGCCCTTGAGGCCGCCGGGTCCGAAGTGCCCCCAGTCCGGCGGGGTCTTGAAGGGCGAGGGATAGCCGTCGAAGCCGTAGAGGTAACGCCCGCGCTCTCCGCCGGTGTCGAAGGTGCCGGGGGCCCAGTGGCCGTTCCTGCCCTTGTCGTTGTGGAAGAGGGGGACGTCGATGCCGTCGGAGCGCACTTTGGCGTACAGGTGCGCCATGTAGTCGCGGCCCGCGGGCTCGTCGACATGGTCGGCGTACTCGTTCTCCAGCTGGTACAGGACGATCGTGCCGCCGCCGTCGGTGTGGAGGTGGCGGACGGCGATGCGGTCGACGGCGGTCAGCCAGGCGTCGACGTGCCGCAGGTACGTGGGGTCGGACGTGCGGGCGACGCCAGGGGTGGCCGTCAGCCAGCCGGGGAAGCCGCCCGCGTCGACCTCGGCGTTGATGTACGGGCCGGGGCGCAGAATGACGTACAGACCGGTCTCGGCGGCCATGCGCAGGAAGAGGCCGAGGTCGCGGACCCCGGTGAAGTCGTGCTGTCCGGGTGCGGGGGAGTGGTAGTTCCACGCGACGTAGATGCTGACGGCGTTGTAGCCGTGGGCGCGCATCTTCTGCAGGACGTCCCGCCACAGGGAGGGGCTCGGCAGCCGGAAGGGGTGGAACTCGCCCGACCAGATCACCAGGCGCCTGCCGTCGATCAGCATCGAGTAGCGGTCGAAGCCGACCGTGTGCTTCCCGCCGTCGGCGGAGGGCGGTGCGGGGGCGGGGCCGGTGGGTGCGAGGGGCGCCCTTCCGGCCGCGCGCGCCGCGTCGTCCCCGCTGCCGCCGAGCGAGAGGCCGAGGGCGGCGGTACCGGCGAGCGCGCTGAAGGTACGTCTGCTCAACACCATGCGGGTTCTCCCGGGGGACGGCGACGGGGGTTCCCTCCGTCAGGCCGGGGCCGGCCGGACGGCGGAGGTGCGGCCATTGTCCACAGGAGCAGGTCATTCGATGGTCGTACGACAATCCCGGCGCGGGGGATTACGCGGTATGGCCGTGACCGGGACGTCCGGATGCCGCAGCCGCCGCCCCGGCGGTCGCGGCCGGGGGCGGCCCGCGGGTGCGCGGACCGCCCCCGGCCTCCGTGTGTGTGGGGGGAAGGCGCGGGTCAGCTCGTCTCGACGCCGAGCGTCAGGGTGCCGGTGTAGCCGGCGGAGGTGGTGCTGCCGAGGGCCGTCAGGGTCAGGAGGCCGGAGGAGGCGCCTCCGTCGTCGTAGATGGAGTCCTGGGCGAGGGTGGTGCGGGTGACCGTGTTGGTGGAGTACGGGGACACCCTGGCCATCGCCGCGGTGATCGTCTCGTTGAAGAAGAGCTGGCCGGTGTGGATCTCCCGGCCGCCGGTGAAGGAGCCGTCGGAGGTGAGGGTGACGCCGGTGTGCACCTTGACGTGGATGTGCACGCAGCGGCCCCGGTACCAGCCGGGGTAGAGGGTGGTGATGTTCGCGACGCCGGACGTGTTCGTCAGGACGCCGCCGCGCAGGAAGGTGCCGTCGTCCGGCTCGCTGTGGCCGTTGTTGCCGACGAAGCCGGAGTACTCGCCGAGCGCGTCGCAGTGCCAGATCTCGACGAGGGCGTTGCCGATCGGCACGCAGGTGTCGTCGTCGACGACGGTGAGCACCAGCTTGAGCGGGGCGCCCGCCTTGCCTTCGGTGACGTCGGAGCGGACGAGCTGGCCGTCGAGGTAGTAGGGGCCTTCGGTCATCTCCTTGGTGAGGGTGCAGACGGCCGCGGCGGCGGGGGCCGCGTCGGCCGGTGTGGGAGCGGGTGTGGGGGAGGGGGCGGCGGGTGCCGCGGCGGCCACGGCCAGTGCCGCGGCGGAGGCGCCCGTGGCGATCAGTACGGTCCGGCGCCCGACGGGGGCCTCCGACGTGTCCTTCGTGGGGGTTTCTGTCATGGACACGGCACCGTAGGGAGGGATGCTGTCGATCGGCTGTCAGTTCCGTAAAGCGACGGGCCGTCAAGCTCCTTGCAGGACACACTGTCCGGCCGCCCCGCCGCACGGGGGTGCGGCGGGGCGGCGGGGCGGAGACACGAAGGAGGCGGAGACGCCGGCGGGTCGGTCCGCCCGGCGCTCCGCCGTGGTGTCGGCGGTGCTCCGCCGTGGTGCCGGACGCCGGTCGCGGCGCCCCTGCACAGGGGTTCCGTGGTGCCGGGCGGGGATACCTCTGCCCCTGCCCGGGCCCTTGGACTGCGGCGGTTCCCCGCGCCCGGCCCGTGGGGAGGCCGGCAGCACGGGGTACCCGCCCGGCCTGTGGGGAGGCCGGCCGCACGGATCTCCGCGCGGCGGTACGAGTGGCCTATCCGGCCTGGTTGTACAGCATGGCGCCCACGGCGCCCCAGCCGCTGCCGTTGCTCGACGACTGGGGTGGGGGTGGTTCCGGCTGTGTCCTGCCGCGGACCTGGGCCGCCGTCAGGCCGCCCTGCGCGCCCATGGAGGCGGCGCCCCCCATGCCGGGCATGGCGGTCTGGGCGGCCGGCTGGAGGACGGGCGAGGGCGCCGGTGCCTGCATGGCGGCGGGGGGCATCTGGGCCGGCATGGCGCCCTGGGCCGGGGCCGGCCAGCTGGCGGGCTGCGGCGCGGGGTAGCCCTGGGCGGCGGCGGGCTGCTGCGGCGCGGGGTAGCCCGGCGCGGCGGCGGGCTGCTGGGCCGGGTAGGGCGAGGCCGGGGCGGACCGCTGCTGCGGCACGGACGGCAGACCGGGCTGCGGGGCGGCCGCGGCCACCGGCTGGGGCGCCGGGGCGGGCTGTCCGGGCCAGGCGTTCGCCTGCGCGGCCAGCTCCTGCATGCCCGCTCCGTTGGTCGAGCCGACGAGACGGTCCACCATGGCGTTGCCCGAGCCGTAGCCGTTGTTGTTGCTCAGCTCGGGTACGGCGGTCTCCTTGCGGGACCCGTAGAGCACCTGCTCCAGGCCGGCCACCAGCCGGAGCACGTCCGACTGGGGGCGCACCACGAGTCTCAGGAAGCGGCTGGAGGAGCCGACCTTGTTGCCGCACTCGCGGACCAGGATGCGGTGCTCGGTGAGCAGCCGGTCCCGGACCACGGTCCCCTCGGCGCCGACGGGAAGACGCACGAACAGGAAGTTGCCCTGCGAGGGGTAGATCGTCAGCCCCGGCAGCGCGGAGAGCTGACGGGCCATGTCGAGCCGGTCGCGGCGGACCATGTGCAGGCTCTCCATGTACTCCTTGCCGTGGTTCTTGAGCATGAACACCACGGTCTCCGCGAAGGAGTTGAGGTTCCACTTCGGCAGCATCGAGCGGACCTTGCCGGCCAGCGAGGGGTTGGCGACCATGTAGCCGAAGCGGATGCCGTGCAGACCGAAGTTCTTGCCGAGGCTGCGCAGCACGATGACGTTGGGCCGCATGACCGCGTCCTCGACCACGCTGGGCTCCTGCTCGGCGTCGGCGAACTCCAGGAAGGACTCGTCGATGACGACCAGGTCGAGGTCGGCCAGCGCGTCCATGAACTGGATGACCGACTGGCGCGGCAGGAAGCCGCCGTCGGGGTTGTTCGGGTTGCAGATGACGGCGACCTTGGTGCCGCGCGAGCGGATGAACTTGGCGTACGCGGCGAGGTCGAGCGCGAAGCCGTTGGACTCCTGGAGCGGGAACATGTCGACCCGCTTGCCGGTCTCCATCGGCTGGTCGGTCCAGCGGCCGAACGTGGGAACGGGGATCGCGAGGGACTCACGGACCAGCAGGTGGTCGATCCACGTGATGAGTTCGGTCGAACCGTTGCCCATCGCGACGCACTGCGGCGGAAGCTGGAGCAGCGAGCACAGCTCGCTGGTGATCGTGTCGGCGCTGCTCGGGTAGTAGGTGATGATCTCGCGCAGTCGGCTTCCGAGTTCGTCGAACATCGCCGGGGTGGGGAAGTACGGATTGCAGGGAATGCAGAAGTCCACGGGACCGGCCCCGTCGCTCTCCCGCGCCAGTGCGGCCATCGACGGACTGTGCGCCGCGGTGCCGCGAAAGAGCGAGGTGACATTGCCGGCCATGGAACCTCCGTATAAGGCGAGCCCGTTGGGGAGGACGGGCCCCCGTTCTTTGGGTGGCCCGCGCGGGGGAGCACGGGCCGCCCTCTCATACGGATGCGGATGCGGCGCTGTTCAATCGTTGTGAGGTTGTGCCGATGATGTGAACCGGCTGTGAGGTCGGATCAGGTGCCGAACGAGTGAATCGTGCTGGTCCGGTAGGTCTGTCCCGGCCGCAGCACCGTCGAGGGGAACGACGGCTGGTTCGGGGAGTCCGGGAAGTGCTGGGTCTCCAGGCACAGGGCGTCGCCCTGGCGGTAGACGTGACCGCCGGTGCCGACCAGGGTGCCGTCCAGGAAGTTGCCCGAGTAGAACTGCAGGCCGGGTTCGGTCGTCGCGATCGTCAGGGTGCGGCCGGAGGACGGGTCGCGGAGCGTCGCGACGTGCTCGGGCCTCGCCGTGATCCCCTTGTCGAGGACCCAGTTGTGGTCGATGCCCTTGCCGTACAGGAGCTGCTGGTGGGCCACCCGGATGTCCCGGCCGACGGTCTTGGTCCGGCGGAAGTCGAAGGGGGTGCCGGCGACCTTCGCCAGTTCCCCGGTGGGGATCAGGCCCGAGTCGACGGGGGTGTAGCGGGAGGCGGCGATCTCGAGTTCGTGGTCGTAGACCGAGCCGCTGCCCTCCCCGGAGAGGTTCCAGTACACATGGCTGGTGAGGTTGACGACGGTGGCCCTGTCGGTGGTGGCCTCGTAGTCGACGCGCCAGTCGCCCTTCCGGGTCAGGGTGTAGGTGACCTTCACCCGGAGCGTGCCCGGGTAGCCCATCTCGCCGTCGAGGCTGGTGTGGTGCAGGACGAGCCCGACGTCGGAGCCCGAGGTGAAGCCCTCCACGTCCCAGACCCGCTTGTCGAAGCCCTTGGCGCCGCCGTGCAGGCTGTTGACGCCGTCGTTGACGGAGAGCTGGTGGCTCGTGCCGTCCAGGGTGAACTGTCCCTTGCCGATGCGGTTGCCGTACCGGCCGATCAGGGCGCCGAAGTACGGGCTGGAGGCGACGTAGGAGTCGAGGTCGCCGAAGCCCAGCGAGACGTTGCGGTACCTGCCGTGCCGGTCGGGGACCTCCAGGTACTGGACGATCCCGCCGTAGGACAGGACCCCCAGCCGGGTACCGCCGTTCTCCAGGGACCACCGGTGGACCTTCGTCCCGTCGGCGAGCCTGCCGAACAGTTCCCTCAGGGGCCTCTTCGCGCCCGCTGCGTGCGCCGTGCCGATGCCGGCCGCCGCGGTTAACCCCGCTGCCGCCGCCGCTGCGATGACCGTACGTCTGCTCGTTTCCATTTCGCGGCTCCTGCCCAATGGAGGGGGCCCCGCCTTCTGGCGGGGCCCCGGCTGACTTACGAACCGACCTTGCGCTTGTTCCACACGTCGAACCCGACCGCGGCCAGCAGGGCCAGGCCCTTGATGACCTGTTGCCAGTCGGTGCCGACACTGAGGAGGTTCATGCCGTTGTTCAGCACACCGAGGACCAGACCGCCGATGATCGCGCCGAGGACGGTGCCGACACCGCCGCTCATGGACGCGCCGCCGATGAACGACGAGGCGATGGCCTCCAGCTCGAAGTTCAGGCCGGCCTTCGGGGAGGCCGCGTTCAGGCGGGCGGCCACCACCAGACCCGCCAGGGCCGCGAGCATGCCCATGTTCAGGAAGACGTAGAAGGTGACCTTCTTGTCCTTGACGCCCGACAGCTTCGCCGCCGGGAGGTTGCCGCCGATCGCGTAGATGTGACGGCCGAAGACGGCGTTGCGCATGACGTAGCCGTAGCCCACGACCAGCGCGCCGAGGATCAGCAGCACGATCGGCGCGCCCTTGTAGCTGGCGAGCAGCATCGTGACGGTGAGCACCGCGGAGACCAGCGCCACCAGCTTGAGCAGGAAGAGCTTCGCCGGCAGCACGTCCAGGGTGAACTCCTGCTGGCGCTTGCGGTCGCGGATCTCCTGGAGGACCACGAAGACGATCACCGCGAGGCCCAGCAGCAGGGTGATGTTGTGGTAGTTCGTGGTCGGACCGACCTCCGGGAGGAAGCCGTTGCCCATCTCCTGCAGACCGTCCGGGAACGGGCCGAGGGTCTGCCCCTTGAGCAGGATCTCCGTCAGACCGCGGAAGAGCAGCATGCCCGCGAGGGTGACGATGAAGGACGGTATGCCGAGATAGGCGATCAGGAATCCCTGGACCGAGCCCGCCACGGCGCCCACCGCCAGGCACAGCAGCAGGGCCAGCGGCCACGCCATCCGGTGCTCGACCATCAGCACGGCCGCGAAGGAGCCCACGAACGCCGTCAGCGAGCCGACCGACAGGTCGATGTGGCCCGCGATGATCACCAGCATCATGCCGATCGCGAGGATCAGGATGTAGCTGTTCTGCAGGACCAGGTTGGAGACGTTGCGCGGCAGCAGGAGCTGCCCGTCGGTCCAGACCGCGAAGAGGACGACGATCAGGCCGAGCGCGAGCAGCATGCCGTACTGGCGCATGTTCTGGCGCAGGCCGGCGAGCATCAGCCGCAGCAGGTTCTCCCCGGTGTCGGCGCTCCCGTCCTTGCCCGGCGGCGCGGCGGCCGGGATCTTGTCGGTCACATCGGTGCTCATCGCGTTACCTCTTTGTCCTTCGTCATCTGGCGCATCAGCACTTCCTGCGTGGCCTCGGCCCCCGAGAACTCACCGGTCAGCTGTCCCGCGGCCATGGTGTAGATGCGGTCGCACATGCCGAGCAGTTCGGGCAGCTCGGAGGAGATGAAGACGATCGCCTTGCCCTCGGCCGCCAGTTTGTCGATGACCGTGTAGATCTCGAACTTGGCACCCACGTCGATGCCGCGGGTCGGCTCGTCCAGGATCAGCACGTCAGGACCCGCGAAGATCCACTTGCTGAGGACGACCTTCTGCTGGTTGCCGCCGGAGAGCTTGCCCACCGGCTCGAAGACGGTCGGCGCCTTGATGTTCATCGACGTGCGGTAGCCCTCGGCGACCTGGCGTTCCGCGTGCTCGTCGACGATCCCGCGCTTGGCGACCTTGTCGAGCGCCGACAACGAGATGTTGCGGTTGATCGTGTCGATGAGGTTGAGACCGTAGTGCTTGCGGTCCTCGGTGACGTACGCGATGCCGTGACCGACGGCCTCCGCGACGGTCCTCGTACGGATCTCCTCGCCGTCCTTGAGGACCGTGCCGCCCGCGTAGCGGCCGTACGACCGCCCGAAGACGCTCATCGCGAGCTCGGTGCGGCCGGCGCCCATGAGACCGGCGATGCCGACGATCTCCCCGCGCCGCACCTGCAGCGACACGTTGTCAGCCACCTTGCGCTGCTGGTCGATCGGGTGGTGCACGGTCCAGTCGCGGATCTCCAGCGCGGGGGCCGCCCCCTCCTCCGCGTGGTGCGGGGTGCGCTCGGGGAAGCGGTGGTCGAGGTCCCGGCCGACCATTCCGCTGATGATCCGGTCCTCGGTCGTCCCCTCACTCTTCACGTCGAGCGTCTCGATGCTCCGGCCGTCCCGCAGGATCGTCACCGAGTCGGCGACCTTGCGGATCTCGTTGAGCTTGTGGGAGATGATGATCGAGGTGATGCCCTGCTTCTTCAGCTCCAGGATCAGGTCCAGGAGCTTGTCGCTGTCCTCGTCGTTGAGCGCCGCGGTCGGCTCGTCGAGGATGAGCAGCTTCACCTTCTTCGAGAGCGCCTTGGCGATCTCCACGAGCTGCTGCTTGCCCACGCCGATGTCGGCGACGCGGGTCTCGGGGTGGTCGTTCAGGCCCACCCGGCGCAGCAGCTCGGTGGCGTGACGGAGCGTCAGTCTCCAGTCGACGAACCCGCGCCTGGCGTGTTCGTTGCCGAGGAAGATGTTCTCCGCGAGGGAGAGGTAGGGCGACAGCGCCAGTTCCTGGTGGATGATGACGATGCCGTGCTGCTCGCTCGCCCGGATGTCCTTGAAGCGGCAGACCTCTCCCTCGAAGAGGATCTCGCCCTCGTAGCTGCCGTGGGGGTGGACGCCGGAGAGCACCTTCATCAAGGTGGACTTGCCGGCGCCGTTCTCACCGCAGATGGCGTGGACCTCGCCCTGCTGGACGGTCAGTGTGACGTCCGACAGCGCCTTGACGCCGGGAAAGGTCTTGACGATCGAGCGCATTTCCAGGACGGGTCCCGCCATGGTCGTGCCTTCCAATCCGTGAGGTTCGACGCTTACTTGAGCTGGTCCGCCGTGTAGTAGCCACCGTCGACCAGGACCGACTGGTAGTTGGACTTGTCGACGCTCACCGGCTGGAGCAGGTAGGCGGGAACGACCTTCGCGCCGTTGTCGTAGGTCTTGGTGTCGTTGGTCTGCGGCTTCTTGCCCTTGAGGACCTCGTCGACCATGCTGCCGGCGATCTTGGCCAGCTCACGGGTGTCCTTGTAGACGCTCTGCGTCTGCTCGCCCGCGATGATCGACTTCACCGACGCCAGCTCGGCGTCCTGGCCCGTGAGGACCGGCAGCGGCTTGCTCTTGGAGCCGTAGTCGTCCGACTTCAGCGCCGACAGGATGCCGATGGAGATGCCGTCGTACGGGGAGAGGACCGCGTCGACCTTCTTGCTGGAGTACGACTTGGTGAGGATGTCGTCCATGCGCTTCTGGGCGGTGGCGCCGTCCCAGCGCAGGGTGGTGACCTGGTTGAGCGCGGTCTGGCCGGACTGGACGACGAGCTGCTTCTTGTCGATGTAGGGCTGGAGCACCTTCATCGCGCCGCCGAAGAAGTACTTCGTGTTGTTGTCGTCGTTCGAGCCGGCGAAGAGCTCGACGTTGAACGGGCCCTTCTTGGAGCCGTCCGCGAGGCCGAGCTTCTGCAGGATGTAGTTGCCCTGGAGCTCGCCGACCTTCGAGTTGTCGAAGGACGCGTAGTAGTCGACGTTCTTCGAGCCGAGGATCAGACGGTCGTAGGCGATGACCGGGATGTCGGCGTCGGCCGCCTGCTGGAGCACGTTGTTCAGGGACTTGTTGTCGATGGCCGCCACGATCAGGGCCTTGACGCCCTGCGTGATCAGGTTCTCGATCTGCGCGACCTGCTGGTCGGGGTCGTCCTCCCCGTAGACCAGCTTGGTCTTGTAGCCCTTGGACTCCAGGTTCTTGACGACGTTGTCGCCGTCCGCGATCCAGCGCTCGGACGACTTGGTCGGCATCGCGATGCCGATCGTCCCGCCCTTGCTGCTGCCCTTGTCCTCCTTGCTGCCGCCTTCGCCGTTCTGGCCGCAGGCGGTGAGGGTGAGGGCGAGGGAGGCGGCTCCGGCGATGGCGGCGATGGCGGCTCTGCGGTTACGCATGATCATCATCCTTGATGTCTTGGACCGGGCTGAGTCTCACGGAGCTGGGATGTTCCGGGAGCGTTGCAGGTGAGGCTGAGAAGGTGTGTTGGATTGTGCGCGACTGTGTCTGCTTGTGTGAAGGGGCTTTGTGCGAACGTTATGAGGGAGTGTCGAAGCGCGAGAGCGTGCCGGGCAGCCGGGAGCCGAGCGGGGCCATGTCGCCGTCCGCTCCGTGGCGTGCCAGCAGGTCAAGGGCGAGACGGCCGCGCCGCACCCGTTCCCGGGCCGTGCTCAGGGTCAGGTCCCGCAGATGGTGTCCGTAGGGGTAGATCCCGGGGGTCTTGGACAGCCCGAACTTCAGGTACAGCGGTGCGCCGCGCCGGATCAGCTCGGCGACCTCGTACATCCGGATGTACCCGCCGAGATCGTCGGGGGCCTCGATGTACATGTCCATGGGGGCGGCGGAGACCCGCCGGATCTCGGTGAGGTGATCGAGCGTCAGGTCGCTCGGCACGTTCAGCGAGTCGGCGCCGAGGTTCTCGTACACGGCGTACGAGGCCGGGTTGACCGGACCGATCAGCGCCGAGACCTTGAACGTCGTGTCGGCCGGCAGGATCCCGGCGACACGCGCCCGGTGCAGCGTCCACAGCACGCCCTCGTCGGCGACGAGCAGGCACTTGACGCCCAGTTCCGTCGCCCGCACGGCGTCCTCGACGCAGCCGGCCACCGCGTCGTGGCCGCGGGCGCGCAGCCCGCCGCCGCGTGAGTCGGTGCGCGCCGAGGCGCCGATGTCCCAGATGCCGCGCGGCCCGGTGAACAGGCAGAGCTCGATGTCGCGCTCGCCGGTGGCCTCGACCATCTCGGTGATCTCGGCGTCGGTCAGCATCCAGACACCGCTGCCCTGGCTGATCCGGTGGATCGGCACGTCGAGCCGCGAGGCCTCCTTGAGGACCACGGCGAGCGCCTCGGGGCCCTCCACGGAGGGGACCTCGGTGCGCCAGCGACCGCCTCCGGGGAAGGTGTGCGGCGAGGCGTCGTCGGGGGAGAGGGCGGGCGCGCCCAGGCCGAGCGCGGCCAGTGCGGGCTCGCCGGGGCGACGGGGCGCCGTGGGAGGGGCGTCGGTCACAAGCTGTCCTTCATTGTTCGATATTTCGGTCATGGTTCGCGACGCTGGGCGCGCGAAGCCTGGTGCACGCCGGTACGGGGCCGTCAGGAAACCCCGTACCGGCGTGCGGCTCGGGTGGTCAGGGCTTCAGCAGGACCTTGCCGACCCGGGGATCACCGGAACCCACCAGCTCGATGGCCTCCGGGAAGGCGGCGAGCGGCAGCTCGTGCGTCACCAGCGGCGACGGGTCCAGCAGACCCGCTCCGAAGACCCGCACCGTGTGCGCCCAGGCCTCCGGCGGCGCCCCGAACACGGTGTGCACCTCCAGCTGCCGTACGACCAGGTCGGTCGGGTCCAGACCCTCGGCACCCGGCGCCGGGATCCCCGTGAGGACCAGGCGCCCGCCGCGCCGCAGCAGGGAGGCGGCGGTGCGCGCGGCGGACGCGGACCCGGCGGTCTCGACGACGACGTCGAAGTCGTCGGGCAGCTCCTGGTCCCTGGTGCGGAAGTCGGTGGCGCCGAACTCCTTCGACAGCGCGGCCCGGTCCGGGCGGGTGCCCACCACGAGGAGCTCGGCCGGAGAACCGGCCTTCAGGAACTGCACGGCGAACATCCCAAGCGTCCCGGTGCCCACCACGGCCACGCGCTCACCGGGCCGCGCGTCCGCCTTGAGCGCGGCGGCCGCGATGCAGGCGGCCGGCTCCAGCAGGGCGGCGGCGCTCAGGTCGGCGTCGTCGGGCAGGACGTGCAGCAGCCGGGCCGGCAGCGTCAGCGTGCCCGCCATGGCGCCGGGCACGGTGAAACCCGTCTCCTCGTACCCGGCCGTGCACAGCGTCGTCTCGCCCGCGTGGCAGCGGTCGCAGACCTGGCAGTTGCGGAAGCCCTCGCCGACGACCTTGCGGCCGACGAGCGACGCCGGGACGCCGGCGCCGACCTCCTCGACGGTCCCGGACCACTCGTGGCCGGGGGTCAGGGGATAGCGGACGTAGCCCTCGGGCCGGTTGCCCTGGTAGACCTCGCGGTCGCTGCCGCAGATGCCGACCGCGTGGACCCGTACGAGCGCCTCGCCCGCCGCGGGCCGGACCGGCTCGTGCGGGACCAGCCGGTGCTCGCCCGGGCCGTCGACGACGACAGCGGTGCTCACTTCGCCCCCTTGGGCCTGCGCTGCTCCCAGCCGTCGGCCCACAGGTCGAACCGGGCCTGCTGCTGCGGGAACTCGGCCGCCGCGTCGACGTCCAGCTCGACGCCGAGACCCGGCTCGTGGGACAGCTCGAAGTAGCCGTCCACGACCTGCGGGGCGCCCTTGACGACCTTCTTGATCTCCGCGTCGGCGAAGTCGTTGAAGTGCTCCAGGATCTTGAAGTTCGGCGAGGTGAAGCCGACCTGGAGGGAGGCCGCGGTCAGGACCGGCCCGCCGACGTTGTGCGGGGCGACCAGCATGTAGTGGGTCTCGGCGGTCGCGGCCAGTTTCCGGGTCTCCCAGATGCCGCCGATGTGGCCGACGTCGGGCTGGATGATGTCGACCGACTGGCTCTCGAAGAGCTCGCGGAACTCGATGCGGTCGTGGATCCGCTCGCCCGTGGCGAGGGGCATGTCGACCTTGGCGGCCACCTTCTCCAGTGCCTTCAGGTTCTCCGGCGGCACCGGCTCCTCCAGCCACGCGGGCTTGAAGGGCGCGAGCTCGTGGGCGAGGCGGACGGCGGTGGACGGCGAGAAGCGGCCGTGCATCTCCAGCATCAGCTCGGTCTCGGGCCCGATCGCGTCGCGCACCGCCTCGATGAGCGAGACCGAGTACAGCGTGGCCTCGTGGTCGAGCTCGAAGTGCCCGGTGCCGAAGGGGTCGATCTTGAGGGCCTTGTAGCCCCGCGCGACGACCTCCTGGGCGGCCTTGTGGTAGGCCTCCGGGGTCCGTTCGGTGGTGTACCAGCCGTTGGCGTACGCCTTGACCCTGTCGGTGACCTTGCCGCCGAGGAGCTGCCAGACCGGCACTCCGAGCGCCTTGCCCTTGATGTCCCAGCAGGCCATCTCGACGACCGCGATGCCGGACATCACGATCTCGCCGGCGCGCCCGTAGTCGCCGTACTTCATCCGGCGGACCAGATCCTCGACCGCGAACGGGTCGGAGCCGAGAATATGGTTGGCCTGCGCCTCGTGCAGATAGCCGATCAGCGCGTCGGTGTGGCCCAGCATGCGGGTCTCGCCGACCCCGGTGATGCCCTCGTCTGTGTGCACCTGGACGTAGGTCAGGTTCCGCCAGGGTGTCCCGACCACGTGTGTGGTGATTCCCGTGATGCGCACGGCAGATGCCCCCTGTGCTCTCAACTCTGTTCGAAATTTCGTCACATGTTCGAAATGTTGGCGTGACAGTAAGGACGCCGCCCGGGGGGTGTCAATGGGTCGCGCGCACAACGGTTCCGATGTGACGGGCGCAGGATGGCGGGAGGTCGTGGGTGGTGACGGGGCTCGGCGTGCCAGAACGCTGGATTCTTCACAACATCTTCACAACCGTGCCTAGGAACGTTACCGGCGGTGACCCTAGTCTTCCCGCGTCATGGACTACTGCCACGTGTGCCACAGGCACCTCAACGGCGCCCTCGCCTGTCCCGGGTGCGGCACCCCGGTCGACGAACTCGGCGAGGACGCCGAGGAGGCCGGCACGCGCGTGCCCGCGCACGCCGACGCGCGTCGCGGCGGGGACGGTGACGTCGAGCGGCGCTCCCGGCGGGCCGCGCGCCGGCGCGGGGGCCAGGTCCTGGACGCGGAGGCCGGTGGTCCGGACGAGCTGCGGGGCCCGAGGGCCCCGGGCGGCGGCCGGCGCGACCGCAAGGCCGCCGCGCACCGCCGGCGCCGCCGCCGCACCCTGTACGTCGCGGTGGGCTTCGTCCTCGCGGCCGCTGGTCTGAGCCTCGCCGAGGTCGGCGTCGACGCGCCCGGTATCGGCCCCGCCGCGGCGGAGTCGCCCGAAGGCCCGGCCTCGCCGACGGCGTCCTTGCTCAGGAAGGGCTCCCCCTCGGCGTCCCCCTCGGCCGTCCGTACGTCCGGCTCCTCGCCGTCGGCCTCCGCGTACGTCCCCGCTTCCGCGGCCTCCGCCACGGTGACGAGCGGGCGGAGCGCCGGGAGCGGCGGCTCCCCGGCCGCCGACACCCTCCCGGACGGGTCCGCCTCGGACCCGGCGACCGCCTCCCCGGCTCCCGGGACCTCGGCCCCCGCCGCCACGGACCCCACGGTGCCGGCGCCCGGGCCGACGCCCTCGCCCTCGGCCGACGACGACTGCAGCAGCTCCCTGTGGTGGTGCACGTAGGCGGGTCGCCCGGTACGAGGTGATCCGCCCCTTCCGGGGCGCCCCGGCCCGGTGCCGGGCGTGCGACGCGGTCGCCCGCCCGCCGTGCCGTCCCCGCCGCGCCGTCGAGGAGTGGCCCGCGGACTCAGGCGCCGTCGCCGGCCGTGCCCGGGGTCCCGCCCAGCATGCGGCGCAGCAGGTCGCGCAGGGCCAGCCTCTCCCGGTCCGAGAGCTCCGCCAGGGGCTCGCGGGCGAAGTCCAGCGAGTCGCGCAGCCCCCCGGCGATCCTGCGGCCCTCGGCCGTCGCCACCGCCAGTTTCACCCGGCGGTCCGCCGGGTCGGGGCGGCGCTCCACCAGCCCCCGGCTCTCCAGCCGGTCCACGATCCCCGTGACGTTCGACGGCTCGCACTTCAGTTTCTGCGCCAGACGGCGCATCGGCAGCGGCTCCAGCGAGAGCAGGCTCAGCAGCCGCGCCTGCGCCCCGGTGAGGGCGTGCCGGGCCGCCGCGTCCTCGTACTCGTCGTGGTAGCGGGCCACGACCGTGCCGATCAGCTCGACGACCTCCAGGGTCAAAGGGTCGATCCGTGGTCTCTTGTGGGTGGCCATGCCCCCGATCCTACCGCGTTACTTGACATCATGAAATATTCATGAGCATCGTTGTTTCAGGTAGTGAAGCATTAGCCGCTCGCCGGTCACCTGAAAGGCGCACCCTCATGTCCGAGACCCCCCAGCTCCCCTCCACCGGCCGTGAATGGCACCTGGTCAGCCGCCCGGTCGGCTTCCCCCAGCCCTCCGACTTCGCCCTGGTCGAGGCCGAGGTCCGGCAGCCGGGCCCGGGTGAGGTCCTGGTGCGCAACGCCTACGTCTCCGTCGACCCGTACATGCGCGGCCGGATGAGCGCCGCCAAGTCCTACGTCGCCCCCTTCGAGCTCGGCAAGACCATGCAGGGCGGCGCGGTCGGCGAGGTCATCGCCTCGAACGCCGAGGGCGTCGAGCCCGGCGACCACGTGCTGCACTTCCTCGGCTGGCGCGAGTACGCCGTCGTGAAGGCCGAGCAGGCCGTCAAGGTGGACCCGGGGGCCGCGCCGCTGTCGACGTACCTCGGCGTCCTCGGCATGACCGGCCTCACCGCGTACGCCGGCCTGCTGCGCACCGCCTCCTTCAAGGAGGGCGACTCCGTCTTCGTGTCCGGCGCCGCCGGTGCCGTCGGCAGCCAGGTGGGCCAGATCGCCCGGCTCAAGGGCGCCTCGCGCGTCATCGGCTCGGCCGGGTCCGACGACAAGGTCAAGCTGCTCGTCGAGGAGTACGGCTTCGACGCGGCCTTCAACTACAAGAACGGCCCCGTCTCCCAGCAGCTGCGCGAGGCCGCGCCCGACGGCGTCGACGTCTACTTCGACAACGTGGGCGGTGACCACCTGGAGGCGGCCATCGGCTCGCTGAACCGGGACGGCCGCATCGCGGTCTGCGGCATGATCTCCGTCTACAACGCCACCGAGCCCGCCCCGGGCCCGCGGAACCTCGCCCGGCTGATCCAGACCCGCGGCCGCATCGAGGGCTTCCTCGTCGGCGACCACTACGACCTCCAGCCGGAGTTCGTGCGGGAGGTCGGCGCCTGGATCCGCTCCGGCGAACTGAAGTACACCGAGACGGTCGTCGAGGGCATCGAGAACAACCTGGAGGCGTTCTTCGGCGTCCTGCGCGGCGACAACGTCGGAAAGATGATCGTCAAGCTCTGACCCGGGAGGGGCGGCGGGCCGGGGACACCGGCCCGCCGCGGAGCCGGCGGCTGAACGGGGAGCGGGTGACCGCCGCGGAGGCGACGGCCGGCCCGGGAAGGGCGGCCTCCGCCACCGCGGGCTGTGGTCCGGCGCGGCGCCCCGATAGGGTCTTCCCATGCGCGATCTTGGGGTGGGCTTCGGTTATCTGCTGCGCGGCCAGCGGTGGGTGGCCCGGCACGGGAAGAGTTTCGGGTTCGGGCTGCTGCCGGGACTCATCACGCTCGTCCTCTACGCGGCGGCGCTCGTCGCCCTCGCCGTGTACGGGGAGGACTTCGTCACCTGGGCGACGCCGTTCGCCGACGACTGGAGCAGCCCCTGGGAAGGACTCTTCCGCGCCTTCCTCACCGTCGTCCTGTTCGCCCTGGCCCTGCTCCTCTCCGTCCTCACCTTCACCGCGGTCACCCTGCTCGTCGGCCAGCCCTTCTACGAGAGCCTCTCGGAGCAGGTCGACCGCGACGTCTCCCCGGACGGCACGGCCCCCGAGTCCGGACTGCCGCTGTGGCGCGAGCTGTGGATCTCCGCCCGCGACAGCGTCCGCATCCTCGTGCGGGCCCTCGTGTGGGGCGTCCTCCTCTTCGCGCTCGGCTTCGTCCCGCTCGTCGGCCAGACCGTCGTCCCGGTGCTCGGCTTCTTCGTCACGGGCTTCTTCCTCACCGAGGAACTCGTCGCCGTCGCCCTCCAGCGCCGCGACGTCGACCTCCGGGCGCGCCTCGCCCTGCTCCGCTCCCGCAAGACCCTGGTCTGGGGCTTCGGCACCCCGCTGGGCCTCGCCTTCCTCGTCCCGTTCGTCGCGGTGTTCCTGATGCCGGGGGCCGTCGCGGGCGCCACGCTGATGGCCCGGGACCTGCTCGGCGAGGAGATCCGCGAGGGCGACGCGGACGAGGACCCCGAGAACCCCGAGGACTTCGAGGGCTCCGCGGAGGCGTCCCGGGCGCGGAGCGCCACCCCGTGACCGGGACACGCGCCGCCCTCGCCCCGCCCCGCTGACCGGGCGGGATCCCGCCGCTCAGCGGGGAATCCCCGCCGCCGACTCCCGCAGCGCGGCCAGGAACGCCCGCGCCGCCGGTGTCAGGGACCGCCCCCGCACCGTCGCCGCGTACACCGCCCGGGCCGGGGCCTCCTCGTCGAGCACGGGCAGGAGCGCGATGTCCGGGCGTACGGACTCGGCGGCGAGCGCGGGGATCAGGGCCACCCCGAGTCCGGCCGCCACGAACCCCTGCTTGGCGGTCCACTCGGCGACCACATGCGCCACCCGCGGCCGGAACCCGTGCCGCAGCGCGGCGTCGAGCAGGGTGCCCTCGGGGCGGGGGCTGCCCGATATCCAGTCGGCGTCGGCGAGCTGGGGCAGGCGCACGGACGGCTCCCCGGCGAGCGGGTGGCCGGCGGGGACGGCGACGTAGAGGGACTCGTCGAGCAGATGGTGCAGGCAGTGGCCGTCCAGCCGGGGGCGGCCCGTCGTCGAGACGACCGCCAGATCGAGACGGCCGGCGCTCAGCAGGTCCAGCAGGGCGGGGGTGAGGTCCTGCCTGCGGGTGAGCAGGACCGCGGGGTGCCGGGCGCGGAACGCCGCGATCGCCCGGGGCACCAGCGCCGTGTCCGCCGAGGCGAAGGACCCCACCCGCAGCCGTCCGCCCGCCGCCTCCCGCAGCGCGGCCAGCTCGCGCCCGGCCCCGCGCAGCCGCTCCACCACCGCCTCGGCGTGCGGTACGAGGACCCGGCCGGCCTCCGTCAGCCGTACGCCCCGGGGCAGCCGGTCGAAGAGCGGCGCCCCTCCGAGCGCCGCCTCCAGCGCGGAGATCTGGCGTGACACCGCGGACTGCGTCCACCCGAGGGTCCGGGCGGCCACGGTGAACGAACCGTGCCGCGCGACGTCGAGGAAGACCCGCAGCCAGACGGTGGACAGGTCGGGAGCGGCGAAGAAGCCCGAGCCGTCCGCGCCCCCGCCGTACGGCTCCGCCTCCGGGCCGTCCGCGTCGCGCGCGGCGGGGTCGTGAGGGGCGGCGGAGTCATGCTGATTCGGCATGGAGGACATGCTAGACATTCGCTTGTCGCATCACCGGGCCGCGCCTAGCGTCCCGTGCATGGAAAAGATCGCCTTGCTCGGACTGGGGCACATGGGCTCCGCCATGGCCCGCCGACTCCTCGGCGCACAGCACCCGTTGACGGTGTGGAACCGCACGCCCGCGAAGGCCGGCCCGCTCGTCGGGGCGGGCGCCGTCGGCCGCGCCTTCGCCGAAGGCGTGCACTTCGGCACCGCACTCGCCGTGAAGGACCTCGCGCTCGCCACGGAACGGGCCCGGCTCCCTGCCGTGGAAGCCGCGCTGGAGCACTACCGGCACGCCGCCGAGGACCCGGCCGCGGCCGACGAGGACATCGCGCGGGCCGTCACCCGCATCCGGAACCCCGCCTGAGAGGACGTCATGCGCGTCACGCTCGACAGCCCGGCCTCCGCGCCGCAGCCCGCCAACGCCTACTACTCCCAGGTCGCCCGCGTCGAACTCCCGGGCCAGGGAGCCCTCCTGTACCTCTCGGGTCAGGTCGCGGACGGCCCCGACCTCGCCACCCAGAGCCGCGGCGTCTTCGAGACGATCGCCGCGCTGCTCGACGCGCACGGCGCGACCCTCGACGACGTCATCAACATCCGCACGTATCTGACCGACATCGGCGGACTGCACGAATACGGCGCCGTACGCCGGGAGTTCCTCACGGGAACGGCCCCGACCAGCATGACCTTCGAGGTCGCGCGCCTGTTCGAGCCGGACGCCCTCGTCGAGGTCGAGGTCGTCGCGGCCGTCGGCGCCGGACCGCGGGACCGAAGGCCGTCCGGCACCGGGGCGGGCGGGGAGCGGCGCGCTCCGGCGTGATCCCGTCCGGAAGCCGCTCCCCGCCACTCGGCAGGCGGCGGGCGCCCGTTGCACGATGTGGGGACGGGGAGACCGACGGCTTTCGACGAGGAGGGACCGCCATGGCGGACACCGAGGTGGGGACGGCGAAGGACCCGGAGGGCGCGCGGGCGGACGCGGCCCGCGAGGCCGTCGTCGAGGCGGCACTCGGCCGGCTCGGCCTGGACGCGAAGGCCCGGCTGCTGTCCGGGCGGAACATGTGGACGCTGCCCGCGCTCCCCGAGATCGGGCTGAGCTCCCTCGTCATGTCCGACGGCCCGATCGGCGTCCGGGGCGTCCGCTGGACCGCCGACGACCCCTCCGTCGCGCTCCCCTCGCCCACCGCGCTCGCCGCCTCCTGGGACCCGGACCTGGCCCGCCGCGCCGGCGTGCTGCTCGCCCAGGAGGCGCGCCGCAAGGGTGTCCACGTCCTGCTCGCCCCCACCGTCAACCTCCACCGCTCACCCCTCGGCGGCCGCCACTTCGAGGCGTACAGCGAGGACCCGCTCCTGACCGGCGAGATCGGCAGCGGCTACGTCCGGGGGGTGCAGTCCGGCGGGGTCGCCACCACCGTCAAGCACTTCGTCGCCAACGACGCCGAGACCGACCGCTTCACGGTGGACAACCTCGTCTCCGAACGCGCCCTGCGCGAGCTGTACCTGGCCCCCTTCGAGACCATCGTCGAGAAGGCCCGCCCGTGGGGTGTCATGACCGCCTACAACTCGGTCAACGGCACGACCATGAGCGAGCACGGCCGGCTCGTGAACGGGGTCCTGCGCGGCGAATGGGGCTTCGACGGGTTCAACGTCTCCGACTGGACGGCCGCCCGCTCCACCACGGCCGCGATCGAGGGCGGCCTCGACGTCGCCATGCCCGGCCCCCTGACCGTCTACGGGGAACCGCTCGCCGCCGCCGTGCGCGCGGGCGAGGTCGAGGAGGCCACGGTCGACACGGCCGTCCGCAACGTGCTCCGGCTCGCCGCCCGCGTCGGCGCGCTGGAGGGCGCCGAGCCCGTCGTGACCGAGGTCCCGGCGCCCGTGGACGGGCCGGCGCTGGCCCGCGAGGTGGCCCGCCGCGGCTTCGTCCTCGTCCGCAACGAGGGCGCCCTGCCGCTCCCCGAGGGGCACCGGGTCGCCCTCGTCGGCGCCGCCGCCCGCGACGCCCGTGTCCTCGGCGGCGGCTCGGCCACCGTGTTCCCCGCCCGGATCGTCTCGCCCCTCGACGGCCTCACCGCCGCTCTCCCCGAGGGTGGTGTGACGTACGCCCTCGGCGCCGACCTCGTCGTCGAACTCCCCGTCGCCGACAAGGGGTTCGAGCTGCGCGCGGTCTGCCGGGACGCCACCGGCGAGGCCATCGCCACCGTCTCCGTCCCGAACGGCCAGATCAAGTGGACGGGCGACGACCTGCCCGAGGGGGTCGCCCTCCCGCGGCCCGCCGGCTCCGCCCGGGCCGCGGACGCCCCCGGCACCCTCCACAGCGTCGAACTCACCGGCACCTTCACCCCGCGCGTCAGCGGCCCGCACACCTTCGGCACCAAGGGCCTCGGCGCGTTCACCCTCACCGTCGACGGCACGACGTACTACGACGACGTCCACGGCGCGGGCCAGGACGACCCGTTCGTGACGTTCTTCGGCGCCCCCGTCGCCCGCGGCCGGGCCGAACTCACCGCGGGCGAACCGGTGGAGGTCTCCCTCACCCACGTCGTCACGGTCCCCCGGGACGGCAGGGCGAAGGCCGTCGGCTTCTCCCTCGCCCACCAGGAACCCGTGCGCGACGCGGACGAACTGATCGCCGAGGCCGCCCGGGCGGCCCGCGCCGCCGACACCGCCGTCGTCGTGGTCGCCACCACCGAACGCGTCGAGTCCGAGGGCTTCGACCGCGCGGACCTCGGGCTCCCCGGCCGCCAGGACGACCTGGTCCGCGCCGTGGCCGCCGCCAACCCGAACACCGTCGTCGTCGTCAACTCCGGCTCCCCGGTGGAACTCCCGTGGCGTGACGAGGTCGCCGCCGTGCTCCTGAGCTGGTTCCCGGGCCAGGAGGGCGGCGCCGCCCTCGCCGACGTCCTCACCGGCGCCCACGAGCCGGGCGGCCGCCTCCCCACCACCTGGGGCTCCCTGGCCGACGCCCCGGTCACCCGGGTCCGTCCCGTCGACGGGGAACTCCCGTACACCGAGGACGTGTTCATCGGCTACCGCGCCTGGGAGAAGGAGGGCAGGACCCCCTCGTACCCCTTCGGGCACGGCCTCGGCTACACCGACTGGACGTACGAGTCCGTCGAGGCCGAGGGCACGACCGTCACCGTCCGCCTCCGCAACTCCGGCCGGAGGGCCGGGCGCGAGGTCGTCCAGGTCTACCTCGCCCCGGTCGACCCCGGCACCGACCGGCCCGCGCGGGTGCTCGCCGGATTCGCCGGGGTCGAGGCCGCGCCCGGGGAGAGCGTCGAGGCCGTCGTGGAACTCCCGCGCCGCGCCTTCGAGATCTGGGACACCGCCACGGACACCTGGGCGTTCGTGAAGGGTTCGTACGAGGTTCAGGCAGGTCGTTCCCTTGTGGACCGCCGTCTGAGCACGATCGTCGAGGCTTGAATCCTCCCCCTCATGAATGAGAGGGGATTCCTGGCTCAGGCCGCCTCTGGGAGCGGCGCTCCCGGAGGTCTTGCGCCGTCGGCACCAGCCGGGTTGAGACCAGCCCGGACGAGCATCACGCGGGCGGAGTTCTTGTCTCTGGGGGAGACGGCTCCGCACGCGGTGCAGGTATACGTTCGTTGTGACAGCGGCAGTGTGTGCTTGGTTCTCGCTCCGCACTGCGCGCAGTCCATGGTGGTGTGGGCCGGGTGCACCAGGTGCACGATCCGGCAGTGCTTGCGGGCCATCTCCAGCAGGGCCGTCTTCGTGGCGCCGATCGCCGCGTCAGCGGCCTTGCGGGCCATCGTCGACTTCGCCAGGAACTTCGGGCGGAAGTCCTCCACGGCGATCGCGTCGTGGTCGGTCACGACCTTCTTCGCCCATTTACGAGCGGTGTCCTGGCGCTGCCGGGCGATCTTGGCGTAGGTCTTCGCCCGCCGATTCTTCGCCTGACGGTAGCCCTTGGATCCGGCCTGTCCCTTCTTCGGTTTGCGGCGGGCCATCATGCGGTCGTACCGGGACAACCGGGTCCGGGCCTTCTTCCCGTGCTGCGGATGGGGGAGATCGTGGGCGTCGGACGTGGTGGTCGCGATCTCCCGTACGCCCCAGTCGACGCCGATCACCCGGCCGGTCCGAGGCAGCGGTTGCACCTCGGCGGGGACCATGAACGAGGCATACCAGTGCCCCAGGCTGTCCTGGTACACGCGGACTGAGGAGGGTGCGGCGGGCAGTTCCCGCGACCATACCGGGGTGAGGACGATGCCCCCGGCCAGGTGCAGGCGGCCGTCCGTCAGGCGGAACCCGCGCTTCGTGTAGTTCAGGCTCGGCAGCGCCTCGCGCTTGGTCTTCCAGGTCGGCATCCCGGCCCGCTGTCGTTGCGGAAGCCGCTCGCGGATGTCCTTCAGTGCTTTCGTCCGGGACTTGCCGAAGTCGCGGATGATCTGCTGTTGCGGCACCGAACTGCCGTCGCGCAGCCACGGGGTGCGGGCGCGGGCCCCGGTGAGCATCTTGTCGAGTTGGGCCGGGCCGCACGTCTCTTTGTCGGTGCCGTCGGGCCGGGTCCTGTTGTGGGCGTGGACCTGCTGGGACTTGGCCACACTCTCGTTCCAGATCCACCGGCACCGGTCCCACTCCGCCTCCAGCGCGGCGCGTGCGGTGGACGACACCCGAAGGCGGTAGGTGTAGCGGGCATGCCCCACCTCCTCGGCCTCCCCCACTTCCGCCGCCCCTCTCACCCCTTCGCCTCACCCCGGACCGCGCTACCGCAGCCCCCGGTTCCCTCAACGCGACCGTACGTGCGAGGCCCGCACGCACATGCCCAATCGCGCGACCATCACTCCAACCGGTGATCATGGGTGCGCGCGTTCGCATTCCCCGGCTCTGCCTGGCAGCCATGCGGGTGCTCCGCGCCCACGGACCGCAGGCGGCGGCGCTCCGCGCCGCAACACCGGGATGCGATTCATCCCCGGCGTGAACGCCGGGGCATCCTCGCAAGAAGGAGGTGAACAGCGCCCCCCTTCGGCCGGCCCCGGCCCGGAACCTGACCTCCGGACCGGGGCTCGCCGTTTTCCCTGGCGCACCGAGAGCCGGCGCACCGAGAACTAGCGCACCGAGAACCCGTACACCGTCTCGGAGCGGAACACCCCGCCCGGCCGCAGCTCGGTGCTCGGGAAGTCCGGCCGGTTCGGGGAGTCGGGGAAGTGCTGCGTCTCCAGCGCGATGCCGTCGTTCGGGGCGAACGGGTCGCCCAGGTGGTCCGCGGTGTAGAGCTGGAGACCGGGCTCGGTCGTCGCGACCGTCAGCACCCGCCCGGACGCCGGGTCGTACAGCTCGGCCACCTCCACGGGAGCGCCGGTGACCCCCTTGTCCAGCACGTAGTTGTGGTCGTACCCCGCGCCGGTCTTGCGGGGCTCACGGAAGTCGAAGCGGGTGCCCTCGACCGGGTCGAGCTCCCCGGTCGGGACGAGGTTCTCGTCCACCCTGGTCAACCGCGAGGCGTCGAGCCGCAGTTCGTGCCCGAGCGCGCTGCCGGATCCGGCGAGGTTCCAGTACGTGTGGTTCGTCAGGTTCACCACGGTCGGCGCGTCGGTGACCGCCTCGTAGGCGATCCGCAGCGCGCCCCGCTCGTCGAGCGTGTACGCCGCCGAGACCTCCAGACGTCCCGGGAAGCCCTCCTCGCCGTCCGGGCTGACCCGGGAGAGCCGGACCCCGTGTTCGAGCGGCTCCGCGTCCCACACGCGCTTGTCGAAACCGCCGGGGCCGCCGTGCAGCGAGCTGGGCCCGTCGTTCGGCTCCAGGGGGTAGGCCACCCCGTCCAGCGTGAAGCGCGCGCCCCCGATCCGGTTCGCGTACCGCCCGACCAGCGCGCCGAGGTACGGCTCGGGATGGGCCGTGTAACCCTCCAGGGCGGAGAAGCCCAGGGTCACGTCCACGGCCCGCCCGGCCCGGTCCGGCACCTCGGCCGACTGCACGATCCCGCCGTACGTGAGCACACGCACCCGGACCCCGGCGCGCTCCAGCGTCCAGCGGTGGACCGGGGTGCCGTCGGAAAGTGTGCCGAAAAGTTCACTCATGAGGGAAACCCTAGGACACGGGTTCGCGTGCCGTGACGGTCCGGTAGGCGATCTCCGCGAGCCGCGCCTGGCCGTCCCTGCTCGGGTGGAACCAGTCCCAGTGACTGAGCTGGTCCGTGCCGAAGCGGTAGTCGAAGACGGCGTTCCCGTCGAAGCGGCAGCGCCGGTCCTTGGCGCACACCTCGCGCAGCACCTGGTTGTACGCCTTCACCCGGTCCTGCACCTGACTCCGCCTGAGGGTCGCCGCCGCGTTCAGCGAGTCCGCGTCCCCGAGCATCGAGGGGCAGATGCCCAGCTTCCACACCTGCTTGCCCAGCGGACTGCCCCGCCCCTCGGACCAGAGCCGCTTCAGGTCCGGCACGCTCGACACGTACACCTGGGTCCTGGGCAGGGCGGCGCGCAGCGTGCCCATGGCCTCCTGGAACTCCGCGCGGAAGTCGGCGACGGGCGTCATCGCCGAGGCGGAGGACCGGCAGGCGTCGTTGGCGCCCGCCATCACCGTGACCAGCTCGGGCTTCCGGGCCGCCGCCCGTTCCATCTGGCCGGGAAGGTCGGCCATCCGTGCGCCGGTCACCGCGTAGTTCCAGCTCCGCTCGGCCGCCCCGGCCGTGCCGAGCAGCCGTACGGCGAGGGAGCCGACCCGGGGATCGCTGCCGGTCGCCCACGACACCTCGGGGCAGTCGGACAGCACGCTGCACGCGTCGAAGCCGCGCGTGATGGAGTCGCCGACCGCGGCCACGGAGTCCGGGCTGCGGTCCCACAGGGGCGGCTTCGGGGACGGCCGGGCCCTCGTGCTCCCGCCGGGCGAGGCGGGGTCGCCACCGCCGGAGTCGCACGCGGCGACGCCCAGGAGGGCCGCCGCCGCGACGGCGGCCAGGACGGACCGCGAACGGTGGCTGCGATTCCGCATCCCCTGGTCTCCTCGTTCGTTGTACAGGGTTGGTCGGCACCCGCTCCACGCGGTCGGTCGCACCACGTCGTACACGGTCGGTCACACCGCGTTCCGCGGTGCGGCCGGCTCCGCCCGGGAGGCGGGCCCGGACCCTCGACAGGGGAGTCCGGACACGTCCCGCCGGGTGAAACCTCGGAGGTTCACGGCGCTTGGACCGACGGTACGTCACACTCCTTGCGCCGCCGCAGGGTAGCCTCGCCACGTGGCCGCCCTGCCACTGCCGTTCCGCTAAGTTACAAGATGTCTCGCTCTGTCCGGAGGCCCCAGTGACGACACGTGGAGTTCTCTACGTGCACTCCGCGCCCCGCGCGTTGTGTCCGCATGTCGAGTGGGCGGTCGCGGGGGTGCTCGGCACACGCGTCAACCTCGACTGGATCCGGCAGCCCGCCGCGCCGGGCACCTGGAGATCCGAGTTCTCCTGGAAGGGCGAGGTCGGCACCGCGTCCAAGCTCGCCTCCGCGCTGCGCGGCTGGCACCTGCTGCGCTTCGAGGTGACCGCCGAACCCTGCCCCACCGCCGAGGGGGAGCGCTACAGCTGCACCCCCGAACTCGGCATCTTCCACGCCGTCACCGGCATCCACGGCGACATCCTCATCCCCGAGGACCGGCTGCGCGCCGCGCTGCTGCGCTCCCAGCGCGGCGAGAGCGACCTGGAGGCCGACCTCGCCAGACTCCTCGGCAAGCCCTGGGACGACGAGCTGGAGCCCTTCCGCTACGCGGGCGAGGGCGCCCCGGTCCGCTGGCTCCACCAGGTGGTGTGACGCCCGGCGCGACGCCGTGACGTGACGCTCCGTCAAGCGGGCCGGAGCGCGGGACGGGAACGAACGACGTGTGGCCCGTACCCCTGGATCCAGGGGTACGGGCCACACGTCATGCGGAGCGGGGGAGCCGGCGTCAGACCGAACGGAACGCCAGCACCACGTTGTGCCCGCCGAAGCCGAACGAGTCGTTCAGCGCGGCGATGCGGCCCTCGACGGGCAGCTTGCGGGCCTCGCCGCGGACGATGTCGGCGGCGGCCTCGGCCTCGGGGTCGAGGTTCTCCACGTTGATGGTCGGCGGCGCCAGACGGTGGTAGAGGGCGAGCACGGCCGCGACCGACTCGACACCACCGGCGCCACCGAGGAGGTGACCGGTCATCGACTTGGTCGCCGAGACCGCGAAGTGGTCGGCCTCGTCGCCGAACACCTTGCGCAGCGCCTTCAGTTCGGCCACGTCACCGGCGGGCGTCGAGGTGGCGTGCGCGTTCACGTGCACGATCTCGGCCGGGTCCAGGTCGGTGTTGTCGAGCAGGTTCTGCAGGGCGTGGGAGATGCCGCGGCCCTCGGGCTCCGGCTGCACGATGTCGTGCGCGTCGGCCGAGACGCCCTGGCCGACCGCCTCCGCGTACACCCGGGCACCGCGCTTCGCGGCGTGCTCGGCGGACTCCAGGACGAGAACGCCGGCGCCCTCGCCGAGGACGAAGCCGTCACGGGCCACGTCGTAGGGGCGCGAGGCACCCTCGGGGTCCTCGTTGTTCTTGGACATCGCCATCATGTTGCCGAACGCGGCGATGGGAAGCGGGTGGATGGCCGCCTCGGTGCCGCCGGCGACGACGATGTCGGCGCGGCCCGTGCGGATCATCTCGATGGCGTAGCCGATGGCCTCGGCGCCGGAGGCGCAGGCGGAGACCGGGGTGTGCACACCGGCGCGGGCGCCCACGGCGAGCCCCACGTTGGCGGACGGACCGTTCGGCATCAGCATCGGGACGGTGTGCGGGGAGACACGGCGTACGCCCTTCTCCTTCAGCACGTCGTACTGGTCGAGCAGGGTCGTCACACCACCGATGCCGGAGGCGATGACCGTGCCCAGCCGCTCGGGGTCGGCGTTCGGGTCCACACCGGCCTTGTCGGTGAAACCGGCGTCCGCCCAGGCCTCCTTGGCCGCGATCAGCGCGAACTGCGCCGAGCGGTCCAGTCGGCGGGCCTGCGGGCGGGGAATGACCTCGCCCGGCTCCACGGCGATCTGCGCCGCGATACGGACGGCCTGGTCGGCGGCCCACTCCTGCTCGAGGGGGCGGACGCCGGAGCGTCCGGCGATCAGGCCCTCCCAGGTAGAGGCTGCGTCGCCACCCAGCGGTGTGGTTGCGCCGATACCGGTGACGACCACGGTGCGATTGGTCGGGCTCACGGGAATTCTTTCTCCAACGGATACGAGGATTCAGCGGCGCCACCGCCGGGTGGCGGGGCATCAGCCCGGGGGAACCGGGACACGGGGCCCCGGCGGACCCGGGCGGTCGGCCCAGGTGACCGGAAGATCAGGCCTGGTGCTTGAGGATGTAGTCGGTCGCGTCGCCGACGGTCTTGAGGTTCTTGACGTCGTCGTCCGGGATCTTGACGTCGAAGCGCTCTTCGGCGGCGACGACGACCTCGACCATGGACAGCGAGTCGACGTCCAGGTCGTCGGTGAAGGACTTGTCCAGCTGGACGTCCTCGGTGGGGATCCCGGCGATCTCGTTGACGATCTCGGCGAGACCTTCGACGATCTCTTCCTGAGTGGCGGCCATGTCAGGCGCTCCTTCGGTGTGTTTCCAGAGGGGTGGCGATTTTCCGTACGGACCGGATGATCCGGTACGGAGTGCCTAGGGGAGGGTAACGACCGTCGCGGCGTACACGAGACCCGCCCCGAAGCCGATGACGAGCGCGGTGTCGCCGCTCTTCGCCTCACCGGTCGCCAGGAGCCGCTCCATCGCGAGCGGGATCGAGGCGGCCGAGGTGTTGCCGGTGGTGCGCACGTCACGCGCGACCGTGACGTGTCCCGGCAGTTTCAGCGTCTTCACCATCGAGTCGATGATCCGCTCGTTGGCCTGGTGGGGAATGAAGACATCCAGGTCGTCCGGGCTGATTCCGGCCGCTTCCAGCGCCTGCTGCGCGACCTTCGCCATCTCGAACACGGCCCAGCGGAACACCGCCTGGCCCTCCTGCGTGATGGCAGGGAACTTGATCTCGCCCTTGGAGTCGAGCGGAAGCGCGGAGACGTCGCCGTTCTTGAACTGGTCCCACGGCACGGTCTGCTTGATCGTGCCGGCCTTGTCGCCCTCGCTGCCCCACACGGTCGGGCCGATGTGCGGCTCCTCGGAGGGACCCACGACGACCGCTCCCGCGCCGTCGCCGAACAGGAAGGCCGTCGCGCGGTCCTCCAGGTCGGTGAGGTCGCTCAGCCGCTCCACGCCGATGACGAGGACGTACTCCGCCGAACCCTCGACGACCATGCCCTTGGCGAGGGTCAGGCCGTAGCCGAAGCCCGCGCAGCCGGCCGAGATGTCGAAGGCCGCGGCCTTGTTCGTGCCGAGCTTGTCGGCGATCTCGGTGGCGATGGCCGGGGTCTGGCTGAAGTGCGACACGGTGGAGACCACTACGGCGCCGATCTGCTCGGCGGTGATCCCGGCGTCGGCGATGGCCTTGCCGGACGCCTCGACCGACATCGCGGCCACGGTCTCCTCGTCGGAGGCCCAGTGCCGGGTCTCGATGCCGGAGCGCGAACGGATCCATTCGTCGGACGAGTCGATCGTCTCCAGGATCACCTCGTTGGGCACCACCCGGACGGGACGGTAGCCGCCGACGCCGAGGATGCGCGCGAACGGAGCGCCCTTGGGTGCCTTGATCTTCGTCATGCTCGGGCTCCTCAGGCGGCGCCGTGCTCGGCGATGAGTTCGCGAGCCGCGTCCAGGTCGTCGGGGGTCTTCAAAGCCAGCGTCGTGACACCGGGCAGCGCGCGCTTGGCCAGACCGGTCAGCGTGCCGCCGGGGCACACCTCGATCAGCGCGGTCGCGCCGAGCTCCCGGAAGGTCTCCATGCACAGGTCCCAGCGGACCGGGTTGGCGACCTGGCCGACCAGGCGGGAGACGACCTCGGCACCGGAGGAGACGGCCAGGCCGTCACGGTTCGAGACGTACGTGACCCGCGGGTCGCCCGGAGTCAGGTCCTCGGCCGCCTTCGCCAGCGCGTCGACGGCGGGGGCCATGTGGTGCGTGTGGAACGCGCCCGCCACCTTCAGGGCCACGACCCGCCGGACACCCTCGGGCTTGTCCGCCTCCAGGGCGGCGAGCTGCTCCAGCGTGCCGGCGGCCACGATCTGGCCGGCGCCGTTCACGTTCGCCGGGGTCAGCCCGAGCTTCTCCAGGTGCGCGACCGTCGTGTCCGGGTCCCCGCCGAGCAGCGCCGACATGCCGGTCTGCGTGACGGCGGCGGCGTCGGCCATCGCGAGGCCGCGCTTGCGCACGAGGGCCAGCGCGGCGGCGTCGTCGAGCACTCCCGCGAACGCGGCCGCGGTGATCTCGCCGACGCTGTGGCCGGCGACGGCACCGGGGGTCACGTCACCGAGTGCCGCGGCGGACAGGAGACCGGCGGCGACCAGGAGCGGCTGCGCGACGGCCGTGTCACGGATCGCGTCCGCGTCGGCCTGCGTGCCGTAGTGGGCAAGGTCCAGCCCGATGGCGTCCGACCACGCGGCGAGGCGTTCGGCGGCACCGGGGAGGTCGAGCCAAGGAGTCAGGAAGCCGGGCGTCTGAGCGCCCTGGCCGGGAGCGACGAGTACGAGCACTCTCACACTCTCTCTTGTGGACGGCCACGGCCGCCCGTGGGGACAGGGACGAAGAACACGAAGGGGAATTGTAGGTCCCCGACAAAAGGCTAGGTTTGTGGATCTCCATCGGCCAGACGCCCCAGGATCAGCGCGATCCGCAGCGTGAACGCCGACCGAACATCCGAGGGCGACCAGCCGGTGACGTCAGTCACACGTCGGAGCCGGTAGCGCACGGTGTTGGGATGGACGAACAGCATCCGGGCCGCGCCTTCGAGACTGCTCGCCTGTTCCAGATAGACGCTGAGCGTCTCCAGGAGCGCCGAGCCCGCCTCCTCCAGCGGTCTGTAGATCTCCTCCACCAACTGCTCGCGGGCCGAGGGGTCTCCGGCGATCGCGCGCTCCGGCAGCAGATCGTCCGCCAGAACCGGGCGCGGGGCGTCCTGCCAGGCGAAACACGCCTTCAGCCCGGCCGCCGCGGCCTGTGCGGACCGGGTCGCGGCCAGCAGGTCGGGCACGATCGGCCCGGCGACGACCGATCCGGCGGCGTACGGACCGATCAGGGACTTGGCGACGGCGAGCGGGTTGTCGCTGCCGCCCGCGATGACGACCAGCCGGTCGCCGAGCACCCCCGTCAGCACCTGCAGCTTGGCGTGCCGGGCCGCGCGCCGGATCGCCTCGACGGTCAGCTCGCTGTCACCGTCGGGCGCGGTGCCCAGCACCACGCAGACGTGTTCGGGCGAGTTCCACCCGAGCGCGGCGGCCCGGGAGACGGCGCCCTCGTCCGCCTCGCCGGAGAGCACCGCGTTCACCACGAGCGACTCCAGCCGGGCGTCCCAGGCACCGCGTGCCTCCGCCGCCTGCGCGTACACCTGCGCGGTGGCGAAGGCGATCTCGCGGGCGTACACGAGGAGCGCCTCGCGCAGCACGGACTCGTCGCCGGGTGCCGCCACCTCGTCGATGGCCGATTCCATGACCTCGATTGTCGTCCGCACCATCTCCACCGTCTGCCGCAGCGTGATGGCCCTGGTCAGCTCGCGTGGCGCGGTGCCGAAGACGTCCGTGGAGATGGCCTGCGGAGCGTCCGGGTGCCGGAACCACTCCGTGAAGGCCGCGATACCGGCCTGGGCGACCAGCCCGATCCACGACCGGTTCTCCGGTGGCATGGCCCGGTACCACGGCAGTGTCTCGTCCATCCGCGTGATGGCCTGGGCGGCGAGACTGCCGGCCGACTTCTCCAGCCGCCTGAGGGTCGCGGTGTGCGAGTCGACGTCGTGGGCCGGGCGCTCGGTGTTGCTGGCTTCGGGTTCGGGCACGGGACAAGACTGCCTTATCCGGACGGAGCCGTGCGGCGGCGGGTCGCAAGTAGGCGGGGAGCCGTCGCCGGTCCGGGGCTACCGTGGTGGGGTGATGGACGTCCGCCGCGCCGACGAGCGCTACCGCGGAGGGGACCCGGCGGCCGGGATCTCCTCGCTCCACGCCTTTTCCTTCGGTCCGCACTACGACCCGGACAATCTCCGCTTCGGCGCGGTGATCGCCTGCAACGAGGAGAGGCTCGCCCCCGGCGCGGGCTTCGACGAGCACCCGCACAGCCACACCGAGATCGTCACCTGGGTGGTGGAGGGCGAGCTGACCCACCGCGACTCGGCGGGCAACGAGTCGGTGCTGCGGCACGGAGACGTCCAGCGGCTGAGCTCGGCGGGCGGGGTCCGCCACGTCGAGCGCAACGACGGAGAGCTGCCGCTGGTCTTCGTCCAGATGTGGCTGGCCCCGCTGGAACCGGGCGGCGACCCCGCCTACGAGACCGTCCGCGGCATCGCCGACTCCACCCCGTACGCCGTTCCCGAGGCCGGGGCCATGCTCCACGTGCGGCGGCTGACGGCGGGCGAGCGCACGGCCGTCCCCGACGCGCCCTGCGTCTACGTCCACGTGGTGCGCGGCGAGGTCCGGCTGGACGGCGTGGAACTGGAGGAGGGCGACGCGGCCCGCATCACGGACGCGAAGGACCTGGAACTGGTCGCGGGGGCCCCGGCGGAGCTGCTGGTGTGGGAGATGACGGCCGGCTGACGGCGCTGCCGCGGACGCCGACGCCGGTGCGCGAGGCCGGGGCCTTCCGCCGGCCGTACCGTGTTCCGGCCGCGGTGGCCCGCCCGCGTCAGGAGGCGAGGTCGGCCAGCACCGCGTCCGTGAAGGGCGTCCACGCCTCGATCGCCCAGGGGCCGAAGGGGCGGTCGGTCAGCGCGACGCAGGCGGCGCCCGCGGCCGGGTCGACCCACAGGAACGTACCGGCCTGCCCGAAGTGCCCGAAGGTGCGCGGCGAGGACGAAGCACCCGTCCAGTGCGGCGACTTGGAGGCGCGGATCTCGAAGCCGAGTCCCCAGTCGTTGGGGTTCTGGTGGCCGTAGCCCGGAAGGACGCCCTTGGTGCCGGGGTACTGCACGGTCATCGCCTCCGCGACCGTGCGCGGGTCGAGGAGCCGCGGCGCCTGGAGCTCGGCGGCGAAGCGGACGAGGTCGTCCACGGTCGAGACGCCGTCCTTCGCGGGCGAACCGTCCAGCGTCGTCGCGGTCATGCCGAGCGGTTCCAGGACCGCCTGGCGCAGGTACTCCGCGAAGGGCATGTCCGCGGCCTTGGCGATGTGGTCCCCGAGCACCTCGAAGCCGGCGTTGGAGTACAGCCGCCGCTCCCCGGGCGTGAAGGTCGCCCGGTGCTCGTCGAAGGCCAGGCCCGAGGTGTGCGCGAGCAGATGACGGACCGTCGAACCGGCGGGCCCGGCCGGCTCGTCGAGCTCGATCGCCCCCTCCTCGTACGCGACGAGCGCGGCGTACGCGGCGAGCGGCTTGGTGACGGAGGCCAGCGCGAACCGGTGCCCGCCCGGCCCGTGCGAGCCGGCCACGGTGCCGTCCGCGCGGACGACCGCGGCTGCGGCGGTGGGAACGGGCCAGTTCGAGATCAGCGCCAGGCTCTGCAAGGACATGCCCCGAGCCTAAGCCGGTCCGAGACTCAGCCGCATCGAGGGGTCCGGCTTGCGGACGAACCCGAGGGACGCGTAGAGCGGCTCGGCCTCGGCGGACGCGTTGAGGTCGACCTGGGCGACACCGCGCCTGCGGAACCAGTCGAGCAGCGTCTCCATGCAGGCGCGGGCGTGACCGCGGCGCCGGGCGTCCGGATCGGTGGCGACGCTGAAGACGTACCCGACCGCGCCGTGCGGGTTGTCCGCCCGTCCGATCCGGTACTCGACCGTCCCGGCGACGAGTGCCGCGAGGGCGCCCGGCCGGTCCGGGTGGTCGATCACGAAGGCGGCGAAGGGCCCCTCGGGATCGGCGAGCTTCGCCCGTACGGTGGGCAGGGACGCGGCGTGCCACGCGCTGGAGGAGCCGGCGCCGGGGCCGGAGACCGAGTCGATCATCACCTGGCGCAGACGGAGCACTTCGGGTGCGTCCTCGGGCGTGGCACGGCGTACGGGACTCATGATCCGCACGGTAACCGTCGTCCCCCGGCCACGTCCCGGGATTTTCGGCCGGTTCGGCTTGCCTCGAGCGGACTCCAAGGTTCTAGCGTGGAGGGCATGACGGTGATGGAGACCACAGCCGAGGCCACCGGGACCGACGCCTGCGCCGGGCCGCCCGAGCGGGAGCGGCGGCGCCCCGACGGCCGGGACAAGTACACGATCAGCGAGGTCGTCGCCTTCACCGGCCTCAGCGCGCACACCCTGCGCTGGTACGAGCGCATCGGGCTGATGCCGCACATCGACCGCTCGCACACCGGCCAGCGCCGCTACAGCAACCGCGACCTGGACTGGCTGGGTCTCGTCGGCAAGCTGCGGCTCACCGGGATGCCGGTCGCCGACATGGTCCGCTACGCGGAGTTGGTGCGCGCCGGCGACCACACGTACACGGAGCGCTGCGAACTCCTGGAGGCGACCCGCCGGGACGTCCGGGCCCGGATCGCCGAGCTCCAGGACACCCTGGCCGTCCTCGACCGGAAGATCGGCTTCTACGGGGACGCGAGCCGCGCCCTCGCGCCGGAGCACTCCTGACACCGCACGGCTCTGACACCGCACGGCCCGGACACGGCCCGGCCCCGGACACGGCCCGGCCCCGGACACGGCCGGTGTCCGGGCGCGCCGGGACCGGGCGCGCCCGGCCGCGGGGCACCGGTTTCAGAGCTGGGCGAGCAGTTCCGCCTTCTTCACGGAGAACTCCTCGTCAGTGACGAGCCCGGCCTCGTGCAGTTCCCCGAGGTGCCGGATCCGGTCGGCGATGTCGGCCGGGTCGCGGTGCGGGGCCGGGACCGCGTCCTGCGGCGCGGGACTCGCGGAGCGCGTGGCGGCGAGCACGGCCGCCGCGAACGGCAGCGACTCGTGGACGGGCCCGTACCCGAGGCCGAAGACGACCGCCGCCGGGTCCTGGTCCGCCTGGGCGGGATGTGCCGGGGCGGGCTCCCGCCGCAGCAGCCGCAGATGGCCCTCGAACACCTCCGGGGAGCGCCACTCGACCCCGCACAGCGCGGAGACCGGGAAGGTCTGGTCGCCGGCCTTCCACTTCGCCGAGGACGCGCCGGTCCAGAACCACCGGAAGGACACCGTCCTGCCGTCGAAGGTGGCCTTCCCGTCGTAGGCCTTGAAGGTCAGCGGCCCCTCGGGCGGCTTCACGAGGAAGCGCTCGGCGGGCTCGCCGTCCGCGGTGAGCTGTCCGCGCAGCTCGTCCGCGTAGTACTCGGCGAGCGTCTCGCGGTCGGCGGGCAGCACCAGCCGGTACGGGTCGCACCCCTCCTTGAGCTGTCCCGCGGCCGCTTCCATCAGCGGATCGGCGCCGGGTCTCGGCACCGCACGCAGAACGACCGTGCCTCGCTTCCCGGGTGTCAGTGTCACCGCCGCGATCGCCTCCAGGGGCACACGGCGTTCGCCGAGCGCCTGGAACAGCTTCGGTGTACGGATCCCCCGTTCGAAGCGGATGAGCACGGAGTCGGACTCGAACTCCCAGGCGGCATGAAAACCGGCCAGTACGTCACCCATGCGGGCCATCGTATGCGGCACGCAAGCCTCCGTCGCCTCTCTGGGCGGACCGCAGTTCTTCGTCCTCTACGCGCGTCAGGACGACGCACCGGCGGACAAACCCGTCCGGCAGGCGTCGTCGTCACGCGCGCAGCTGACGGCGCGGTACGCGCCGATCCCGATCTCCGCGAAGTTGCGGAGACTCTCCGTGCCCGGCTCGAAGTAGCCGGCGTGACCCTTCGCCCCCTCGGCCGACAGCACCCGTGCCCCGAACCCCTTGGAGACCGGGTCCGCGCCGTGTCCGAGGCCCCCGACCTCCAGGTGCGGCACGTCCTGGATCCAGTCGTCCGCGTCGCGCATCGCCCAGACCCGGGCGGTGGTGCGCAGGTTCTCCGCGTTCGCCGCCCGCATGCCGGGGCTGCCCGCCACCGCTATGTCGGAGACCCGGGAGGGCAGCGAGGAGGCGGCCACCCCGCACAGGACCGAGCCGTAGCTGTGGCAGTACAGCGCCACCTCGGAGCTGCCGGGCAGCGCCCGCACCAGCGCGTTCAGCCGCACCGCGCCGTCCTCGGCCCGCATGGCGGTGGCGGAGTCGATGCCGAGTCCGTTGGGCGTCGTGTAGTCGGCCCACGCGATCACGGCCGTGCGTATGCCGGGACCGGCCGAGCGCTCCGCCCGGTACAGCGAGTCCGCCATGCCGACCGGCGCCGAGTACTGCTTGTACGTGCGCTGGAAGGTGAGCAGGTCGGTGTCGACGCCGGGGACCACCACCGATACGCGGCTGGCGCTGTCGAGGTCGCCGAAGACCTCGGCCGCCCGGCCCGAGCCGTTGGGGTCGAAGGCGAGGATCCTGCGGTCCTCGTCCAGCAGGGCCTCGTAGCGGTGCATGCGCCGGCCCGCCTCGTACTGGCCGAGCGAGGACAGCCGGTTGTCGTGCATGCGCTTGCGCTCGACCGTGCGCTCGTGCTTCAGCGCGAGACGGTTCGCCGCGTAGCGCAGGGTCACCGGGGCCCCGTTCATGTTGCCGACCGCGAGCGGGTAGCGGTGGGCGAGGTCCGAACGCTGCCGCGCGTCGAGCGTGCCGAAGAACCGGGCCAGCAGTTCCGGAGCGGAGTCCGTGTCGGGCAGCTCGTGTCCGGCGATGCTGCCGCGCTCCCACGCGGAGCGGGACGCCTGGAGCGGTGAGGGTGCCCGGTGGTTGTGGAGCGCGGTCCAGCCACTGGTGGCCAGCATCACGAACACCACGGCCAGCGTGAGCAGTGCGCGCCAGACGTTGAGTTGGGGGGTGGTGTCGAAGGAAGTCACTGAGAGGACACCCTAGGAGAAGTGAAGAGCCTCCCGTTAAACGAGTGACTGGGATCACGTTTCCGATGGGGTAATTGGGGCAAACAGGGTTCAGTTTGGGGTAAATGGTGACGTGACGTGCACGCGGTTCCGCTGTGCGTGGCCGCCATGTGACGCTCCGTGCAGGGGTGTTGCGATCGCCGGGGGCTTCCGGGAACGTCCCGCGGGGGCGTCGTCCGTACAACGGGCACGGGTGTGCGCGTGGTTCCGTACGCGGGCGTGAGTGAGATTCCGTACACCGGCGTGCGCCGGGTGACGTACACGCCGAAGGCGACGGCGGTACGGGGCGTCACCGCCCGTCACCGTGGCGCGGTGCTCCACTTCTGCGCCAGCGCGGGCCCCACGTGGTCGAGGTAGGTCGCGGTCAGCTCGCGGATCGCCTCGACGCTGGTGTCCTCGCCGGCCCCCCACAGCCGGCCCGTCACCCGCATCACACCGCCGAACAGCGCGACCGCGATGCGCGGGCGCGGGTCCGTGTCCACGTCGAGGCCCTCGCGCCCGGCGATGAGCCGCGCGATCTCCTCCTCGGTCTCCTCCGAGCGGCGCAGGTGCGCTGCGAGCAGCGCCGGGGTCGACTCGATCAACCGGTAGGTGCGCATGTGCAGTTCGATGGGCACCACCTCCTCGATCGCCTCGCCGATGGTGTCCCAGCTCTCCAGGACCGCGCGGCGCAGCGCCTCCAAGGGGGCCTCGTGGGGCGGCCGTTCGCGCACCGCGGCGATGAAGTGCGACTCCGCGAGCCGCTGGAGGAACAGGGCGGCGTCCTCCTTGCCCGCGAAGTAGCGGAAGAAGGTGCGCTGGGAGACGTCGACGGCCTCGGTGATCTCGTCGACCGTGGTCCGCTCGTAGCCCTGGGTGGTGAACAGTTCGAGGGCGGCCCGCAGCAGCGCGTCCCGGGTGCGCTGCTTCTTGCGCTCCCGCAGCCCGGGGCGTGCCGCCCGCTCCGCCGTCCCGGCCGTGTCCGGAGCGTGGCCCGTGCCCGCCGTGTCCGTTGTGTCCACCGTCTCCGTCATGGTGTCGCGTTCTCTCCCAACCGAACCGTTCGCCCAGTTCAGACTATCTGTGAGTGACGTGACAGTGACCGACTTGTGAATCGGTTTGTCAATTGTCAGCGGCTGTCACTAGCCTCGAAAAATGACTAGTCAGACCACCATCGACAAGACGGGCCCGGAGGACAAGACTCCGGTCTCCCCGTCGGACCAGGCTCCGTCCACGGGCCTGCGCGGCCATCCGTGGCTCACCCTCATCACCGTGGCAGTCGGGGTCATGATGGTGGCCCTGGACGGCACCATCGTGGCCATCGCCAACCCGGCCATCGCCAAGGACCTCGGCGCGACCTTCGCCGAGGTCCAGTGGATCACCAACGCCTACTTCCTCGCCCTCGCGGTCTCCCTCATCACCGCCGGCAAGCTCGGCGACCGCTTCGGCCACCGGCAGACCTTCCTGATCGGTGTGACCGGCTTCGCCGCCGCCTCCGGCGCCATCGGCCTGTCGCACAGCATCGCCTTCGTGGTCGTCTTCCGCGTCTTCCAGGGCCTCTTCGGCGCGCTGCTCATGCCCGCCGCGCTCGGCCTGCTCCGCGCCACCTTCCCGGCCGAGAAGCTGAACATGGCGATCGGCATCTGGGGCATGGTCATCGGCGCCTCCACCGCGGGCGGCCCGATCCTCGGCGGTCTGCTCGTCGAGCACGTGAGCTGGCAGTCGGTGTTCTTCATCAACGTGCCCGTCGGCGCCATCGCCCTCGCCCTCGGCATGGTGATCCTCAAGGACCACCGCGCCGAGAACGCCCCGCGCTCCTTCGACCTGCTCGGCATCGCGCTGCTCTCCGGCGCCATGTTCTGCCTGGTCTGGGCACTCATCAAGGCCCCGGCCTGGGGCTGGGGCGACGTCCAGACCTGGTCCTTCCTCGGCGCCTCGCTCCTCGGCTTCGTGCTCTTCGCCCTCTGGGAGAAGCGCGTCGCGGAGCCGCTGATCCCGCTCGGCCTCTTCCGCTCCGTCCCGCTCTCGGCGGGTGTGGTGCTGATGGTGCTCATGGCCATCGCCTTCATGGGCGGCCTGTTCTTCGTGACGTTCTACCTCCAGAGCGTGCACGGCATGAAGCCGGTCGAGGCGGGCCTGCACCTGCTGCCGCTCACCGGCATGATGATCGTCGGCTCCCCGCTCGCGGGCCTGGCCATCAGCAAGCTCGGCCCGCGCGTCCCGCTCGCCGGAGGCATGGCGGCCACCGCGATCGCCATGTACGGCATGTCGACCCTGGAGGCCGACACCTCCAGCGGTCTGATGTCCGTCTGGTTCGCCCTGCTCGGCCTCGGCCTGGCGCCGGTCATGGTCGGCGCCACCGAGGTCATCGTCGGCAACGCCCCGATGGAGCTCTCCGGTGTCGCCGGCGGTCTCCAGCAGGCCGCCATGCAGATCGGCGGCAGCCTCGGCACCGCCGTGCTCGGCGCCGTGATGGCCTCCAAGGTCGACAGCGACCTCCCGGGCAACTGGACCGACGCCAAGCTGCCGCCGCTCACCCCGGCCCAGTTCGACCAGGCCTCCGAGGCGGTCCAGATGGGCATCGCGCCGGTCACCAAGGAGACCCCGGCCGTCATCGCCGCGCAGATCACCAAGGTCACCCACGAGACCTTCATCTCCGGCATGAGCCTCGCCTGCCTCGTCGCCGCCGGTGTCGCCGTCGTGGCCGTGTTCGTCGCGCTGCTCACCAAGCGGGGCGAGAACGCGGAGGCCGGCGCGGGCGTCGGCCACATCTGACGGACCCGTCCTCCGACGGACTCGCCGACGGCCCCGCCCGAACCCGGGCGGGGCCGTCGGCATGTACGGGGTCCCGCGCTCCTGGCTGCACGGCGACGCCCCGCGGCTCCGGCCGTACAGGGCCCAGCTCCCGGCCGTACGGCGGTTCCCGGCTCCCGGCCGTACGGCGGTTTCCAACCCCCGGCCGCACCACGGCCCCGAGCCCCGGCCGCCCTGCCCCCCGGCCGCGCGACTACGTGGAGGAGTGTTCCTCCGAGCCCGCCGCCAGCGGGTGCGGCAGGATTCCCGGGCCGCCGGTCAGGGCGGCGAGCTCGGCCCGCAGCGCCCGCACCTCGGCCGTGAGCGCCTCGATCGCCGCGGTCTGCCGCCGCTCCTCCACGTCGTCCTTCTCGAACCGGGAGATGAACCAGGTGGCGATGTTGGCGGTGACCACACCGAGGAGGGCGATGCCGGAGAGCATCAGGCCGACCGCGATGACGCGGCCCATCCCCGTCGTCGGGGAGTGATCGCCGTACCCCACGGTCGTCATCGTCGTGAACGACCACCACACCGCGTCACCCAGCGTCCTGATGTTCCCGTTCGGCGAGTCCCGCTCCACCGACAGCACGGCGAGCGAGCCGAACATCAGGAGCCCGACGACCGCGCCCCCGACGTACGTCGTCAGCCGTATCTGCGAGGCCATCCGGGCCCGCCGCCCCACCAGCAGCAGCGTGGAGACCAGCCGCAGCAGCCGCAGCGGCTGGAGCAGCGGCAGGACCACGGCGCACAGGTCCATCCAGTGACGCCGGACGAAGGACAGCCGCCGCGGCGCGAGGGCGAGCCGGACGAGGTAGTCGACCGCGAAGGCCCCCCACACCGTCCACTCCACCACCGTGCAGGTGAACGTGAGGGTGCGGCCGGCGGCGCTGTCCACGATCGGTACGGCGTACGCGAGGGCGAACGCCACCGCGAGGACGAGCAGCGGTCGCTGGGTCCGCAGCTCCCAGCGGACCTGCGCCGATTCTTCGTTCATGCCCGCGTTCATGCCCGCATCGTAGAGATGGGGACGGCAGAGGGGCGGCGGGCCCCCGGCCCGCCGCCCCTCACCGGCCCCGCGGGGTCCTACGCGTCGCCGCCCGCCGCGCCCGGGTCGGCCGCCCGTACGTCGAGCAGCTGGTAGCGGTCGACCGCCTGCTTCAGCACCGACCGGTCCACCTTGCCCTCACGGGCCAGCTCGGTCAGCACGGCGACCACGATCGACTGCGCGTCGATGTGGAAGAAGCGCCGGGCCGCGCCACGCGTGTCCGCGAAGCCGAAGCCGTCCGCGCCGAGGGACTGGTAGGTGCCCGGCACCCACCGGGAGATCTGGTCGGGAACCGATCGCATCCAGTCGGAGACGGCCACGAACGGACCCTGGGCGGAGGACAGCTTCCGCGTCACGTACGGGACGCGCTGCTCCTCCTCGGGGTGCAGCAGGTTGTGCCGCTCCACCTCGACGGCCTCGCGCCGCAGCTCGTTCCAGGAGGTCGCCGACCAGACGTCGGCCCTGACGTTCCACTCCTCGGCGAGGATCCGCTGCGCCTCCAGGGCCCAGGTGACGCCGATGCCGGAGGCCATGATCTGCGCGGGGATGGTCCCGGAGGTGCCTTCGCTGAAGCGGTAGAGGCCCTTCAGGATGCCTTCGGCGTCCACGTTCTCCGGTTCGGCCGGGTGCCGGAGCGGCTCGTTGTAGACGGTGAGGTAGTAGAAGACGTCCTCGCCGTGCGGGTGCTCCTCGGAGGAGCCGTACATGCGGCGCAGACCGTCCTGGACGATGTGCGCGATCTCGAAGCCGAACGCGGGGTCGTACGCGACGCAGCCCGGGTTCGTCGAGGCGAGGAGCTGCGAGTGGCCGTCCGCGTGCTGGAGCCCCTCGCCGGTCAGTGTCGTGCGTCCGGCGGTCGCGCCCAGGACGAAACCGCGCGCCAGCTGATCGGCCATCTGCCAGAACTGGTCGCCCGTGCGCTGGAAACCGAACATCGAGTAGAAGACGTAGACCGGGATGAGCGGCTCGCCGTGGGTGGCGTACGCCGAACCCGCCGCGATCAGCGAGGCCGTGCAGCCCGCCTCGGAGATGCCGTCGTGCAGCATCTGGCCGGTCGGCGACTCCTTGTAGGCGAGCAGCAGTTCACGGTCCACCGACTCGTACTGCTGGCCGAGCGGGTTGTAGATCTTCGCGCTCGGGAAGAAGGAGTCCATGCCGAACGTGCGGTACTCGTCGGGCGCGATCAGCACGAACCGCTTGCCGATCTCCTTGTCCCGCATGAGGTCCTTGAGCAGCCGCACGAACGCCATGGTCGTGGCGATGGACTGCTGACCGGTCCCCTTCTTCACACTCGCGTACGTCTTGTCCTCGGGCAGGACCAGCGGCTTCGACCGCACCACACGCGTCGGCACGTACCCGCCGAGGCCCTTGCGGCGGTCGTGCATGTACTGGATCTCCTCCGAGTCCCGGCCCGGGTGGTAGTACGGCGGCGCGCCGTCCTCCAGCTCCTTGTCGGAGATCGGCAGGTGCAGCCGGTCGCGGAACCCCTTCAGGTCGGCGACCGTCAGCTTCTTCATCTGGTGCGTGGCGTTGCGGCCCTCGAAGTTCGGGCCGAGCGTCCAGCCCTTGACCGTCTGCGCCAGGATCACCGTCGGCTGGCCCGCGTGCGCCTTGGCCGCCGAGAACGCCGCGAAGATCTTCTTGTGGTCGTGGCCGCCGCGCCCCAGGTGCAGGATCTGGTCGTCGGTCATGTTCTCGACCATCGCGCGCAGCCGGTGGTCGTCACCGAAGAAGTGGTCGCGGATGTACGCGCCCGTCTCCGTGGCGTACGTCTGGAACTGGCCGTCCGGCGTGGTGTTCAGCCGGTTGACGAGCACGCCGTCGCGGTCCTGGGCGAGCAGCGGGTCCCAGGTGCGGTCCCAGACCAGCTTGACGACGTTCCAGCCGGCGCCCCGGAACTGCGACTCCAGCTCCTGGATGATCTTGCCGTTGCCGCGCACCGGGCCGTCGAGGCGCTGGAGGTTGCAGTTCACGACGAAGGTCAGGTTGTCCAGGCCCTCGCGCGCGGCGATCGACAGCTGGCCCAGCGACTCCGGTTCGTCCATCTCGCCGTCGCCGAGGAACGCCCATACGTGGGACCTGGAGGTGTCCGCGATGCCGCGCGCCTCCATGTAGCGGTTCATCCGCGCCTGGAAGATCGCGCCGAGCGGGCCGAGGCCCATCGACACGGTCGGGAACTCCCAGAAGTCGGGCATCAGTCGCGGGTGGGGGTACGAGGACAGTCCGTGGGGAGCCTTCGACTTCTCCTGGCGGAACGCGTCGAGCTGCTGCTCGGAGAGCCGGTCGAGGAGGAAGGCGCGGGCGTAGATGCCCGGCGAGGCGTGCCCCTGGAAGAAGATCTGGTCGCCGCCGTCGCCCTCGTCCTTGCCGCGGAAGAAGTGGTTGAAGCCGACGTCGTAGAGCGAGGCGGAGGAGGCGAAGGTCGCGATGTGGCCGCCCACGCCGATGCCGGGGCGCTGCGCCCTGGAGACCATGACGGCGGCGTTCCAGCGGGTCGCGTTGAGGATCCTGCGCTCGATCTCCTCGTTGCCCGGGAAGAACGGCTCGTCCTTGGTCGCGATCGTGTTGACGTAGTCCGTGCTGCGCATCTCGGGCACGGCCACGCGCTTCTCACGGGCTCGCTCGATCAGCCGCAGCATCAGATAGCGGGCCCGCTCGCGGCCGCGCTCGTCGACGGCGGCGTCGAGGGAGTCGAGCCACTCCCGGGTCTCCTCGGGATCGAAGTCCGGGACCTGGCTGGGAAGGCCGCCAATGATGATCGGGTTGCGATCGGATCCGGAAGCCACGCTGTTCCTTCGCTGTCGGAGGGCTGTCTTCGTGGGTTTTCCCTGCATCTGCACCGATCCCCATCGTGTACCCCGCGAACGCCCACGTCATCTCTACCAGGGGGTAACCGGGACGCCCGTACGGACCGTTGGGGCGGTCTCGACCAAAACGTAACGATACGCTCAGGGGGTGACGCGTTCCGCAAAGCCGTTCGGCTTTCGCACGCCCCGAGGGTTCCGAAGGGAATAAATGGGGCAGAAGTGTGTGGTGCCCGTCACGCGGTGTCATGGCGGCCCGTCGGGAGTTGCGTCGGCACTGCCAGGATCGTCACCGTTTCGGCGGTCTCGGCGGCCGGGTACTTGCGCGATCCGCTCCGCCCGTGTGGACTACGGCCAACGCTTCGCGTACGCGCGTGGCTGATATCCCCCGGCTCCGGACGAGCAGAGGGAGACCCCCATTCCGAAACATGATCAGGAGGCAAGCCGTGAGCGCGACCGCGGACCACGCGGAGGAGCGGACCAACCCGGCCGCCAGGCTGGGGTTCGAGCCCGGACAGGTGGTCCAGGAGATCGGCTTCGACGACGACGTTGACCACGAGCTCCGTGAAGGCATCGAATCGCTGATCGGCCAGGATCTGGTCGACGAGGACTACGACGACGTCGCCGACGTGGTGCTGTTGTGGTTCCGGGACGAGGACGGCGATCTCACGGACGCACTGGTGGACGCCATCGGTTTCCTTGAGGACGGCGGCAACATCTGGCTGCTGACCCCGAAGACCGGCAGGGACGGTTACGTCGAGCCCAGCGACATCAGCGATGCCGCACAGACAGCCGGCCTCTCCCAGACGAAGAGCATCTCCGTCGGCAAGGAATGGTCGGGCACCCGCCTGGCCACTCCCAAGTCGAAGCGCTGAGCTGCAGCCCCGTCTGCAAGCAGAGCATCCGTGAGGCCCCCGCCGAGCCACCTCGGCGGGGGCCTCACGCATGCCCGGAGACGGCATCCGGGGGACCTGGCGGGGACCGCGCCGTCGCAGGGAGCCGATCACTGCGTACGCTGGTCGTCACCCGAACGGACCCTTGGAAGGGAAGCGAGTGACTATGGCCGTCGAGGTCGGCACCAAGGCCCCGGACTTCGAGCTGAAGGACAACCACGGCGCCACCGTGAGGCTGTCCGACTTCCGTGGCGAGAAGAACGTCGTGCTGCTCTTCTACCCCTTCGCCTTCACCGGTGTGTGCACCGGTGAGCTGTGCTCCCTGCGCGACAACCTGCCGCAGTTCACGGACCGCGACACCCAGCTCCTCGCGGTCTCCAACGACTCCATCCACACCCTGCGCGTCTTCGCCGAGCAGGAGGGCCTGGAGTACCCGCTGCTCTCCGACTTCTGGCCGCACGGCGAGGTCTCGCGCGCGTACGGCGTCTTCGCGGAGGACAAGGGCTGCGCCGTGCGCGGCACGTTCATCATCGACAAGGAGGGCGTCGTCCGCTGGACCGTCGTCAACGCCCTGCCGGACGCGCGTGACCTGAACGAGTACGTCAAGGCGCTCGACACCCTGTGATTCTTCGGTTCCAAGGCCTGCAACGCACGGGAACCCGTCACTAGGATCGAACCGTTGATCCGATACCAACGCACCTACGGGGCTCCCCGCCCCTGAACACCATTGGGAGGACTCGTGGGAGTCAGCCTCAGCAAGGGCGGCAACGTATCGCTGTCGAAGGAGGCCCCGGGACTGACCGCGGTCATCGTCGGTCTGGGCTGGGACGCCCGGACCACGACCGGCGTGGACTTCGACCTCGATGCCAGTGCCATCCTCACGAACACGGACGGCAAGGTCAGCACCGACCAGAACTTCGTGTTCTTCAACAACCTGAAGAGCCCGGACGGTTCGGTCGAGCACACCGGCGACAACATCACCGGTGAGGGCGAGGGCGACGACGAGCAGATCAAGGTCAACCTCGCCGCCGTCCCCGCCGACGTCGCGAAGATCGTGTTCCCGGTCTCCATCTACGACGCCGAGAGCCGCCAGCAGTCCTTCGGCCAGGTCCGCAACGCGTACATCCGCGTGGTGAACCAGGCCGGCGAGGCGGAGATCGCGCGCTACGACCTCTCCGAGGACGCCTCGACGGAGACCGCGATGGTCTTCGGCGAGCTCTACCGCAACGGCGCCGAGTGGAAGTTCCGGGCCATCGGCCAGGGCTACGCCTCGGGCCTGCGCGGCATCGCGCAGGACTTCGGCGTCAACGTCTGAGTCCGCGGGCCCTCGGGCATCCCGGTCCGGTGCCGCACCGCCCCGGTGCGGCACCGGACCGGCCGTACAAAAGAAAACCGCACCTCGGGAGGACCAGCATCATGGGCGTCACGCTCGCCAAGGGGGGCAATGTCTCCCTCTCGAAGGCCGCACCGAACCTCACACACGTGATGATCGGGCTCGGCTGGGACGCGCGCTCCACCACCGGAGCCGACTTCGACCTCGACGCCAGCGCCCTGCTGTGCAGCGGCGGCCGGGTGCTCGGGGACGAGTGGTTCATCTTCTACAACCAGCTCAAGAGCCCGGACGGCTCCGTGGAGCACACCGGCGACAACCTCACGGGTGAGGGCGACGGCGACGACGAGTCGATCCTGATCGACCTCGCCAAGGTCCCCGCCGTGGTCGACAAGATCGTCTTCCCGGTCTCCATCCACGACGCGGACAACCGCGGCCAGACGTTCGGCCAGGTCGGCAACGCGTACATCCGTGTCGTCAACCAGGCGGACGGCCAGGAGCTCGCCCGTTACGACCTTTCCGAGGACGCCTCCACCGAGACGGCGATGATCTTCGGCGAGGTCTACCGCTACAACAACGAGTGGAAGTTCCGCGCCGTCGGTCAGGGGTACGCGTCAGGGCTGCGGGGCATCGCACTCGACTTCGGGGTCAATGTTTCCTAGACCCACCTGTATCAGCCGAAGGCGGCCCCTTAGACTTCGTGGTCAACAGTAGGTAAAGCCGAGTACGGCACGGGGGTCACACACCCCCTGATCCACCGCTGGGGGGTGCCCCCACCACACGATGATTGGGTAGCCAGTGCTTCTGAAAACCTTCGGCTGGTCGTTCGCGGTCACCGCGCTCGGCCTGGTCGCAGCGGCCTTCTACGGGGGGTGGACCGCCTTCGGCATCGTGGCGATCCTGGCCGTCCTGGAGATCTCGCTGTCCTTCGACAACGCGGTGGTCAACGCCGGAATCCTGAAGAAGATGAATGCCTTCTGGCAGAAGATCTTCCTCACGATCGGTGTGCTGATCGCCGTCTTCGGCATGCGTCTGGTCTTCCCCGTCGTGATCGTCGCCGTCAGCGCCAAGATCGGCCCGATCGACGCGGTCGATCTCGCGCTGAACGACAAGGACCAGTACCAGCAGCTCGTCACCGACGCCCACCCGTCGATCGCCGCCTTCGGCGGCATGTTCCTGCTCATGATCTTCCTCGACTTCATCTTCGAGGACAGGGACATCCAGTGGCTGCGCTGGATCGAGCGGCCGCTCGCCAAGCTCGGCAAGGTCGACATGCTGTCGGTCTGCATCGCCCTGATCGTCCTGCTCATCACCTCCATGACCTTCGCGGTCAACGCCCACCAGCACGGCGGCGGACACGTCGACAAGGCGCAGACCGTACTGATCTCCGGCGTCGCGGGCCTGATCACGTACATGATCGTCGGCGGACTCTCCGGCTACTTCGAGGACAAGCTCGAAGAGGAGGAGGAGCGCGAGCACGAGGAAGAGGAGGAGGCCGAGCGGACCGGCAAGAAGAAGCCGGCCATCGTCCTCGCCGGCCAGGCCGCGTTCTTCATGTTCCTCTACCTGGAGGTCCTGGACGCCTCCTTCTCCTTCGACGGCGTCATCGGCGCCTTCGCCATCACCAACGACATCGTGCTCATGGCGCTCGGCCTGGGCATCGGCGCCATGTACGTCCGGTCGCTCACCGTCTACCTGGTCCGCCAGGGCACCCTCGACGACTACGTCTACCTGGAGCACGGCGCGCACTACGCGATCGGCGCCCTCGCCGCGATCCTCCTCGTGACCATCCAGTACGAGATCAACGAGGTCATCACCGGACTCGTGGGCGTCGTCCTGATCGCCTGGTCCTTCTGGTCCTCCGTGCGGCGCAACAAGGCGCTCGCCGAGGCCGAGGGAAAAGCACTGACCTCGGACGAGAAGGCTGAGGTCTCGTCCGGGGTGTGACACCCCTTTGGCTGAGGAACGCTCTGAGCGGGGCGGCCGTCGAGGACGAGTCCTCGGCGGCCGCCCCGCCGCACACCGACGGACGTGGGGGGCCGAATGGGCATCTGGCAGGACCTGTGGCGCGGCCGCTCGGCGGACTTCGACTCCGGCAGCGCGGCCTCCAACGCCATCGAAATGACCAAGCGCAACCAGACCGTCTCCCTCACCAAGCAGGGAGCGGCCGGCGGCAACCTCCGCATCAACCTGTCCTGGCGGATGCGCACCTCCGACATCGGCGGTCCCCAGCGCGGCAGCCTGCTGCGCAACCCCTTACGGACCTTCAAGCCGGAAATGGTCCAGGCGCACACCCAGAGCATGGTCAACGTCGACCTCGACCTCGGCGTCATGTACGAGCTGACGGACGGCACCAAGGGCGTCGTCCAGCCCCTCGGCGGCTTCTTCGGCGAGCTCAACGCCCCGCCGTTCGTGAAGCTCAGCGGCGACGACCGCTTCGGCTCCGGCTCGGGCGAGACGGCCTACGTCAACCTCGACCACCGCGACGACATCAAACGCCTGCTGGTCTTCGTCTACATCTACGACCAGACCCCGGCCTTCGACCGTACGCACGCCGTCATCACGCTCTACCCGAGCAACGGCCCGCGCATCGAGATCGGCCTGGAGGAACGCCATCCGCAGGCCCGCTCCTGCGCCGTCGTCATGATCGAGTGCAACAAGGGCGAGGTGACCGTGCGCCGCGAGGTCCGGTTCGTGTACGGCTTCCAGGCCGAACTGGACCGCCTCTACGGCTGGGGCCTCCAGTGGGGCCGCGGCTACAAGTCCAAGGCCGGCCGTTAGGGCGCGTCAGGCCGCCCGGCGGGAGCACCGCCGGGACGGCCCACGGCGTCCGGGACCGCCGGACTCAGCGGGAGAGGAACTGCGGACCCTGCGGCGGCAGCCGGAAGTCAGGGTCGGGACCCGTTCCCACCGCCTGGGGGAAGCCGTACGCGGGCTGCGTGGCCGGGGCGCTCTGCGGCTGCGGATAGCCGTAGGCGGAAGGATCCTCCTGCCGTCCGGCGGGCTGCGGGTAGCCGTACGCGGGGCCGGTCGAGGCCGCCGCGGGCCCCGGATAGCCGTAGGCGGGCTGCTGGGGGACGGGAGCCTGCTGCGTGACCGGGGCGGAGTGCTCGGGCGGCAGCGGCATCGAGGTCTCGGGAGCCGTCGCGGGCGAGGCCCAGGTGCCCGGCTCCGGAGCGGACCCGGCCGCGACCGCAGCGGCGGGCGCCGACTCGTCCACCGAGATCCCGAAGTCGGTGGCGAGCCCCACCAGACCGTTGGAGTAGCCCTCCCCGAGCGCCCGGAACTTCCACCCGTCACCGCGCCGGTACAGCTCGCCGCAGATCAGCGCGGTCTCCGCGCCCGTCTCCGGCTTGATGTCGAAGTACGCCAGAGGTTCACCGTCCGCGAAGGCCGCGTCGTACAGCAGAATGCGCAGATCACGTACGCGGTCGAAGGTGACGTCGTCGGCCGATGCGACCAGAAGAACCTGTCCGACGCCGGGCTCGACACCCGTCAGATCAGTCTGGATCGTGTCGGTGAGGCCCTCCGGGCCACGCTTCTTGCCGAGCCGCCACACCTTGCCCGACGGATGGCGGGGCTGGTTGTAGAAGACGAAGTCCTCGTCGGATCGCACACGACCGTCGGGCCCGAGGAGCAGCGCGGAGGCGTCGACATCGGGGACACCCTGACCCGGCGTCCAGCGCAGGACGGCGCGCACCGCCGTGGCGTCCAGCGGGACGTTCGACCCTTTCAGCATCGCGTGCGTCATACGGTCATCCTGCCCTGTCGGTCCTGGTCACGACAATGCGGGGTCGTTCCGGAACAGGTCGGAGCTGGACACGGCGGAGTTACCTGAACTTCACAACCGGTGGGAATCTCTGTCATGGAACCGTACGTACTATTACCGGCCACGTCACATCCGGCCACCTAGCCGCCACGGGGGAGTCCCATGCGTCATTTCGGTCATGTAACCCCGGAGGAGCGGCAGCGCCTCTTCCACCAGGAGCCCGGCGTCTTCACGCCCGACTCCCCGGCCAGAGTGCTCGCCGCAGCCCTCGGCGCGACGCTGTACAGTCCGGCGACCCGGCCCGCGCTGGCCGACGACATCGTCAAGCAGGCGGCCCGCGGGGTCGTCTCGATGGTGCTGTGCCTGGAGGACTCGATCGACGACTCCGAGGTCGTGGGCGCCGAGGAGAACCTGGTCCGCCAGCTCACCGACCTCGCGGACCGCCCGGGATCCGGCGAGCCGCCCCTGCTGTTCGTACGGGTCCGCTTCCCCGGACAGATCCCCGACCTCGTACGGCGCCTCGGCCCCGCCGTCCGGATGCTGTCCGGCTTCGTGATGCCGAAGTTCACCGAGGAGCGCGGCACGCCCTTCCTGGAGGCCCTCGCCGCCGCCGAGGCGGAGAGCGGCAGACGGCTCTTCGCCATGCCCGTCCTGGAGTCACCCGAGCTGCTCTACCGCGAATCGCGCGTGGAGACCCTGGAGGGCATCTCCCGCGCCGTCGACAAGTACCGCGACCGGGTGCTCGCGCTGCGCCTCGGCGTGACGGACTTCTGCTCCTCGTACGGGCTGCGCCGCGCCCCCGACATGACCGCGTACGACGTCCAGGTGGTCGCCTCCGTGATCGCCGACGTGGTGAACATGCTCGGGCGGGCCGACGGCAGCGGCTTCACCGTCACCGGGCCCGTCTGGGAGTACTTCCGCGTCCCGGAACGCATGTTCAAGCCGCAGCTGCGCCGCAGCCCCTTCCTGGAGGGGGAGGCGGAGGAACTGCGCGAGAGGCTGCTCGAACACGCCATGGACGGACTGCTGCGCGAGATCGCCCTCGACCAGGCCAACGGCCTGATGGGCAAGACGTGCATCCACCCCTCGCACGTGCCGCCCGTCCACGCGCTGTCCGTGGTCAGCCACGAGGAGTTCAGCGACGCCCAGGACATCCTCAGGCCGGAACGCGGCGGTGGGGGTGTACTGAGGTCGGCGTACACGAACAAAATGAACGAGGTGAAGCCGCATCGCGCCTGGGCCGAGCGCACCCTGCTGCGCGCCGAGGTCTTCGGGGTCGCCCGCGAGGACATCGGCTTCGTCGAGCTGCTCACCGCCGGACTCCCGGAGTGAGCCGGCCCGTCCGAGCGACGCGCCACCCCGACAGCAAGGAACAGATGAACACCCCAGCGCACGACCCGAACCACCCCGACGGCGACAGCGGCCCGGACGGCGTGCACGCCCCGGGCCCCGCGGACGTCACTGACCCCGCGGACGTCACGGACGACACGGTGTGGACCGGGACCTGGGTCGCCGAGCGGCTCGGCGTCGAGCTCGTCGGCGACGAGGGGCTGGACGGCCTGCTGGGGCTCGCGCTGCGGCGCAACCCCAAACGAGCCCACCTGCTCGTCTCGAACGTCCTAGGCAAGCACGTGCCCCAGTCGCCCGCCGTGGTCCACGGGTACGGCGTCGAGCTCGGCCGACGGGTGCGTGAACTGCTGGGCACCGAGGACGCCCGTACCGCCGTCGTCCTCGGGTACGCCGAGACGGCCACCGGCCTCGGCCACTCGGTCGCGGACGGGATCGGCGTCGCCCCCTACCTCCACTCCACCCGCCGCCCGGTCACCGGGGTCCGGCAGGCGGGCGGCTTCGAGGAGTCCCACTCGCACGCCACCTCGCACCTCCTCCTGCCCGAGGACCCCGGCCTGCTCGCCGGCTCCGGCCCGCTGGTCCTCGTCGACGACGAGTTCTCCACCGGCAACACCGTCCTCAACACCATCCGCGACCTGCACCGCCGCTACCCGCGCGAGCGGTACGTCGTCGTGGCCCTGGTCGACATGCGCTCACCGGCCGACCACGCCCGCTTCGAGAAGTTCGCCGGGGACATCGGCGCCCGCGTCGACCTGGTCGCGGCCGCGTCCGGCACCGTGCGCCTGCCCGAGAACGTCCTGGAGAAGGGGACCGCCCTGGTCGCCCGGCACGAACCGGTGGCGGCGCCCGGCACCCCGGCCGTCCCGAACGCGGGAGAGGCCGTCCGCGTCGACCTCGGCTGGCCGCACGGCCTCCCCGACGGCGGACGGCACGGATTCACCCCCGGACACCGAATACGCCTGGAGGCCGCCCTGCCCGCCATGGCGGCCCGGCTCGCCGACGCCCTGCCGGACGGCGCGGGCCGCGTCCTGGTCCTCGGCTTCGAGGAACTGATGTACGCGCCGCTGCGACTGGCCCACGAACTGGAGCGGTCCCTCCCCGCCGAGGTGCGCTTCTCCACCACCACCCGCTCCCCGGTGCTCGCCCTCGACGACCCCGGCTACGCCATCCGCAGCCGCGTCGCCTTCCCGGCCCACGACGACCCGGACGACGGCCCCGGCGAGCGCTACGCCTACAACGTCGCGGGCGCCGGCTTCGACGCCGTCGTGGCGGTCGTCGACTCCACCGCCGACACCCCCGGACTGCACGCACCCGACGGTCTGTTGGCACAGTTGGCGGCGCACACCCCGCACGTCCTGCTCGCCGTCGTGCCCTCGTACGTGCCCGTACGGCCGTCCACCGAAAGGCCCTCCATGCTGCCCGAGCCCCTCCGTGGCCCCGCCTTCTCCTCGTACGCCCCCGACGAGGTCGGCTGGCTGCTGCAGGACCTGTCGGACGTCACGCTGGAGGCGCCGACCGAGGAACGCGAGGAGGCCATCCAGAGCGGCGGAGCCCACTACGCCGAGTCGCTGCCGGTCGAGTACCAGCCGAGCGCCGAGTACCAGGAGCTCTTCCACTCCGCCCTCACCGCCTCCGCCGCCCGGATAGCCGAGGCCGTCGGCGCCGTGACCGAACTCGTGCTCGCCGACCGGTCCCCGCGCCCCGTCCTGGTGTCCCTGGCCCGCGCCGGCACCCCCGTCGGCATCCTGATGCGCCGCTGGGCCCGGCACCAGCACGGCCTCGACCTGCCGCACTACGCCGTCTCCATCGTCCGCGGCCGCGGCATCGACGCCAACGCGCTGCGCTGGCTCGCCGCCCACCACGACCCGGCCGACGTCGTCTTCGTCGACGGCTGGACCGGCAAGGGCGCCATCACCCGCGAACTCGCCGACGCGATAAAGGAGTTCGAGGCCGCCGAAGGCATCACCGGCTTCGACCCGGAGATAGCGGTGCTCGCCGATCCCGGCTCGTGCGTGCGCACGTACGGCACCCGCGAGGACTACCTCATCCCCTCCGCCTGCCTCAACTCGACCGTCTCCGGCCTGATCTCGCGCACCGTCCTGCGCTCCGACCTGGTCGGCGAACACGACTTCCACGGCGCGAAGTTCTACCGCGAACTCGCCGGCTCCGACGTCTCCGTCGAGTTCCTGGACGCCGTCGCCGCGCACTTCACCGACGTCGCCGAAGCGGCCCGCGACCGGGCGAAGGAACTCCTCGCCGCCGACCGCGAACCCACCTGGGAGGGCTGGGCGGCGGTCGAGCGCATCAGCGAGGAGTACGGCATCCACGACGTGAACCTCGTCAAGCCGGGCGTCGGCGAGACCACCCGGGTGCTGCTGCGCCGGGTCCCCTGGAAGATCCTCGCGCGCGCCGGAGCGGGCGCCGACCTCGACCACGTCAGACTGCTCGCCGGGCAGCGCGGGGTGCCCGTCGAGGAGGTCGAGGACCTCCCGTACACCTGTGTCGGGTTGATCCACCCGAAGTACACGCGTGGCGCGACCGGTGCCGACGGCAAGGCGGTGACGCTCTGATGCCCACGCCCAAGGTGCTCGTCGCCAGCGACCTCGACCGCACGCTCATCTACTCCTCCGCCGCGCTCGCGCTCACCATGCCGGACGCCCACGCTCCCCGGCTGCTCTGCGTCGAGGTGCACGAGAACAAACCCCTCTCCTACATGACGGAGACGGCCGCCGCGCTGCTCACCGAACTCGGCGGCGTCGCGCACTTCGTGCCCACCACGACCCGCACCCGCAAGCAGTACCAGCGCATCAACCTGCCCGGTCCGGCGCCCGAGTACGCGATCTGCGCCAACGGCGGCCACCTGCTCGTCGACGGCGTCTCCGACCTCGACTGGCACAGGAGCGTGCAGGAGCGGCTCGCCTCCGAGTGCGCGCCGCTCGACGAGGTGCAGGAGCACCTGGAGAAGGCCGCCGACCCGCACTGGCTGCGCAAGCACCGGGTCGCCGAGGACCTGTTCGTCTATCTGGTGGTCGAGCGGGAACTGCTGCCCGAGCGGTGGGTCAAGGACCTGGCCGGCTGGGCGGAGAGCCGCGGCTGGACGGTCTCGCTGCAGGGCCGCAAGATCTACGCCGTGCCCGGGCCGCTCACCAAGAGCGCGGCCGTGCGCGAGGTCGCCCGCCGCACCGGCGCCCCGCTCACCCTCGCCGCCGGGGACTCGCTGCTCGACGCCGACCTGCTGCTGGCCGCGGACCGCGGCTGGCGTCCGGGCCACGGTGAACTCGCCGAGGCCGACTGGACGGCGGCGGCGATCACGGCGCTGCCGGAGCGGGGAGTCGCGGCGGGGGAGCGGATCCTGCGCGAGTTCCTGGGCGCGGGCGCCGGACGGCTCCCGGCCTGAGCGGTCCGCGCGGCCCCGTTGCGGTCCCGGTCCCGGTCGTGAAGCGGACCGGGGCCGGGGCGTGACCGGCGTCGGGGCCGGACCGGGACCGGTTCGGGGCGTGGCGGGGGAAGTGTGGAACTTGGTCCCGTTGTGGCCTCGTCGAGGGTGAAGGGGACCGTTACGTCACGACACGCCGGAGCCGGTCCGGGCAACGCTGAAGAGTCGGTGAGAAATCCCGCAGTCAGCCGCAGCAACCGCCACCGCAGCATCCGCCTCCGCCGCCGTTCGAACGCGGCGCGGGCGCCGGCGCGGACGCCGCTCCTCCTCGGGCGACGGCGACCGCCGACAGCAGTTTGACGGTGTCGTCGTGTCCGGCGGGGCAGGCCGCGGGGGCGGCCGAATCGGCCATGGGACGGCTCAGTTCGAAGGTGTCGTCGCAGGTCCGGCAGCGGTACTCGTAGCGGGGCATGCCGACAGGTTAGCCGGAACCGGCCGCCGTCCGGAGGGCTCCGGGGCCTTCGCCGGGTGTGGCGGGACGGGGTCCTGGGACACGGGTGACGGGTGGTCGGAAGGAGCTGCCGAGGGGAGCCCGTTGACCTCTGAGCTTTTTTGTCGCGTCACTGATCGAAGGGATTGCATTGGTCGCTGATAATTTAATAGGGCCGCGACGAGCCGCAAGGTCGGGGAGGGGGGCTCGCAGCCGCGAAAGCGGCCGCTGCAACTACCCGCGCGCGCAGATCCGGAGTGCGGAGGGAGACGCAGTCGTGACCAGGACATCGCATCACAACGATGCCTCGAACCCCCTGTCTGTGGGCCGTCCAGACGCGGGAGTGCGCCGTGACTGACACATCCGGACCGCAGCGCGGTCGCGGCAGCCGCCGCAAACCCTCGAAGCCCTCCGCGCCCGCCCGGCTGGCCGGCCGCCTCGCGCCCTACACCCGGCGCCTCAAACCCGCCTATCCGCGCCCCGGGCGGACCGGCCTGGGGCGCTGGCTGCCCTCCTGGCGGCAGTGGCTCGGTGCCTTCGCGCTGTCCATGGGCCTGAGCGGCTCGCTGCTCGTCATAGCGTACGCGGCGACCGACATACCCCGGAACCTGAACACATATGCCACTCAGCAGGACAATGTCTACTTCTGGTCGGACGGCACCCCGATGGCGCGTACCGGCTGGGTGCGGCGCCAGGACATGCCGCTGAAGGACATACCCGAGGACGTGCGCGAGGCGGTCCTCGCGGCGGAGAACGAGAGCTTCTACAGCGACCCGGGAATCTCCGGCAAGGGCCTGGTCCGCGCCCTGGTGAAGACGGTCGGCCAGGGGGACACCCAGGGCGGCTCCACCATCACCCAGCAGTACGTCAAGAACGTCTATCTGAACCAGGACCGTTCGCTGACCCGCAAGTTCACCGAGGCGATGATCGCCCTCAAGCTCGACAACAAGATGAGCAAGGACAAGATCCTCGAGGGCTACCTCAACACGAGCTGGTTCGGGCGCGGTACCTACGGCCTCCAGCGCGCCTCGCAGGCCTACTACGGCAAGGACGTCAGCAAGCTCAACGCCAGCGAGGGCGCGCTCCTCGCCTCGCTCCTCAAGGGCGCGGGCCTCTACGACCCCACCCTGAGCAAGGCCAACCACGAGCGCGCCGAGGAGCGCTGGTCCTGGATCCTCGACCGCATGGTCGACTACGGCAAGATCTCGGCCGCCCAGCGGGCCAAGTACACGAAGTTCCCCGAGCCGATCAAGCAGACCGGGAGCTACGACACCGGAAAGCAGAGCGACTACCTGGTCGAGCTGGCGACCCAGTACGCCAAGAAGGCCGGGCACATCTCCGACCGGCAGTTCGACCTCGGCGGCTACCAGATCTACACGACCTTCGACCGCAAGCGCGAGACCGCGCTCACCGACGCCGTGACCAAGGCCCGCAAGCAGGCGAAGAAGGACGACCCGGACAACGCGAAGGCCGCCCACTACGGTGCCGCCTCGATCGCCGACGACGGCCGGATCCTCGCCGTCTACGGCGGCCCCGACCACCGTGTGCAGGGCTACAACGAGTCCAACGCGACCACCGTCCCGGCCGGTTCGGCGTTCCTGCCCTTCGTCTACGCGGCCGCCCTGGAGAACGGCGTCCGCAAGACCCGTGAGGGAGAGGCCACCCCGGTCACCCCCGAGACCGTCTACGACGGCAACGACGGCGTCCCGGTCACCACCCCCGAGGGCCCCTACTGGGACCGCGGCGGCAAGAAGGTCGCCGCCCACAACGAGGGCAACCGGAACTACGGCCAGATCTCGCTGCGTTCGGCGCTCGCCCAGAACGTGAACACCCCGTTCATGCAGCTCGGCATGGACGCCGGCCTGGACAAGGTGCGCGAGACCGCCGAGGACTCGGGCCTGCTCCCCTCCAGCATCGGACCGCAGGTTCCGGGCATGTCCCTCGGCGCCGCCACCCCCAGCGCGATCCGCATGGCCAGCGCCTACGCCACCTTCGACGCCGAGGGGAAGCACTACGAGCCCTACTCGGTCAAGCGCATCACCCGCAACGGCTCCCGCGTCCGGCTGGACATGCCCGCGCCCCACCGCGCGATGCGTGCCGAGGTGGCCCGCCAGGTCACCGACGCGCTCTCGGACTCCTTCCGCATCGGCCACCCCGGCGCGGCCCCCCTCTCGGTGAGGGTGGCCGGCAAGCGGGGCGCCTCGCTGGAGGACAAGTCCGCCTGGTACGTGGGCTCGAACGCCTCCGTCTCGACGGCGGTGGTCCTCTACCGCATCGACCTGACCAAGAGCCTCGAACCCCTGCCGCTGGAGGGGATCGCCGGCGCACCCGTCGCCGACGTGCCGTACGGCATCTGGTCCGGTGCCATGAGCCCGCTTCGCTGATCCCGTCGGCCGACCGCCCGGCTCGGCCCCCGCCGACGGCCACCCGGTGGCCGCGCCACGCTCCTTCCGCCCCCCCTCGCAGAATGTGCCCCGTATGAACTCGAAGCACAGCCGGCGCCGACGCCGCGAGTCCGATCCCGTCACCGCCGCGGCCTCCGCACGCCAGGGCTTCGCGGCCATGACGGCCTTCCTCGTCGTCACGTCCACCGCCGCCGTCTACCTGGCCCTGAACGCCGACCACACCGCCCCGGCCGCGTCCGCCCGCGCGCACGGTCCGGCCACCAAGGTGAAGAAGGAACCGGTGTGGGACGGCAAGGTCCGTGTGCTGGGCGACGGCTCCACGTCCTACACGGGCCCGCAGAAGGGCGAGTTGAAGCCCGTTCCGCTCAAGCCCGGTGAGAAGCCTCCGCAGTTCGTCGTCTTCTCCTGGGACGGCGCCCTCCAGGGCGACGACGGGCTCTTCACGCACTACCGCGAGATGTCCGCCCAGTACAACGCCCACATGACCTTCTTCCTGACCGGCATCTACCTGCTGCCCAAGGACAAGAAGGCGCTCTACGAACCGCCGATGCACTCGCCCGGCTCGGCGGCCATCAGCTACGCCACCGACGAGCACATACGCGGCACGCTGGAGGAACTCGGCAAGGCGTGGAAGGCCGGCAACGAGATCGGCACCCACTTCAACGGCCACTTCTGCGGCGACAAGGGCGGCAAGGACTGGAGCGTCGAGGAGTGGAAGAGCGAGATCGACCAGTTCTTCTCCTTCGTGGAGAGGTGGCGGACCAACACCGGCCACACCGACCTCCCGTCGCTCCCCTTCGACCCGGCGAAGGCCGTCAGCGGCGGCCGCGCGCCCTGCCTCGAAGGACAGAAGAACCTGCTCAAGGCCATGAAGGCCACGTCCAAGGAGTACAACTGGCGCTACGACGCCAGTTCCTCGGGCGACTTCCAGATATGGCCCACGAAGAAGGAGGGCATCTGGGACTTCCCGCTCCAGATGCTCCCCTACGAGAACGGGAAGTACCAAGGCCTGTCCATGGACTTCAACTTCCTCTACAACCAGTCCGAGGGCGCGACCGAGGGGAACCCGGCCCAGTACCCGCAGTGGGAGCAGGAGACGGTCAACTCCTACATGGCCGGTTTCAACCGCGTCTACTACGGCAGCCGGGCACCGCTGTTCATCGGCAACCACTTCGAGGACTGGAACGGCGGTATCTACATGAGGGCCGTCGACCAGGCCATCAAGACCATGTGCACGAAGAAGGGCGTGAAATGTGTGTCCTTCCGGGAGCTGGCCGACTGGCTCGACGTGCAGAAGCCCGAGACCCTGGAACGCCTGCGCGGCCTGGACCCCGCCCAGTCCCCGGACTGGTCGACCGTGGTCAAGTAGGGCCCGCCGTCGGGCCGGTGACCCTTCGGTGACGCATTGAGATCAATTTACCTCCGACATATGGGACTTGGTTGCAGGGGGCGCGAACTCCCCCCGGATTCACCACAGTTGAGGGGGACATGTAAAGATTCTCTTCCCTGGAGTCCGACCGGGGATCAAGGAGAATCCAGTGACATCGAAGAACTTAAGCCGCAGCTGTTCCGTCGTGGGAGCGATCACCCTCTCCGCCCTCCTGCTGCCCCTGTCCACCGCCCACGCGGCGGCCCCCACCGCCCCCCGGGTGACCGCGTCGACGGCCGACGCCTTCGGCCGCGTGGCCGACGCCGTGTTCACCGACCGCACGGCCGCCCTGCTGGACACGGCCCCCAAGGCCCGTACGGCCCTGAAGGCGACCACGGCCGGCATCGAGGTCCCCGGCGCCCTCGCGCGCACCGAGACCAGCGCGGTCTCCGCGCTGGGCGCCACCCGGTCCCGCCTCGCCGCCCTCGGTGAGTCCTACAGCGCCGCCGACACCGAGGTCACCGTGAACCGGACCCGGGTGACGGGCCGGCTGGCCACCGCCTGGGTCACCGAGAGCACCACCCTCACGTACCGGAAGATCCGCGGGGACGAGCCCGCCACCACGGGCTTCCGCGCGCACCACGTCCTGACCTTCGCCGCCCGGGCGGACGGCACCTGGAAGCTGACCGGCGAGCGCTCCACGGACAAGGGCCCCCGGCAGGTCAACCAGCCCGTCACGGCGGCGTCCCGCATGACCCCGATGGCCGTCATCGACGCCCCCCGGGCGGCGACCACCTACCCCGCCCCCGCCAACCCCAAGACGCTCACCGGTGGCCCGTACGACTACGCGGCCATGGCGACGTACGCCGAGACGTACTGGAAGAACTACAACCCCGCCTACCGCAGCTTCAACTCCGTCGGCGGCGACTGCACCAACTACCTCAGCCAGTCCCTGAAGGCGGGCGGCTGGACGACGGTCGCGAGTTCCGGCGAGGAATACGGCACCTGGAACTACACCTCGTCCTCCCAGACCGACACCTGGGTCGGCGTCAACGAGTGGTCCTGGTTCACCCAGACCGCCAAGCGCTCCAAGCCCCTGGCGAACGTCTACCAGATGGACGTCGGCGACGTGATGCAGATGGACTTCGACAAGGACGGGTCCAAGGACCACTCCATGATCACGTCGTACCGCAGCAGCAGCGGGGTGCCGTACCTGACGTACCACGACGCCGACACCTACCGCCGCTCGCTGTCGAGCCTCCTCGCGGCGTACCCGAACGCGGCGTACTACGGGTACCGCACCTGATCACAGCCCTACCGGCGCCCGGCCGGTCCTTCGGCGGCCCGTAGGGGGTGAGCCGGGGGCGAGGGCTTCGCGCGAGGGTTCCGGGGGCGCACCGGGCGTCCCCGGAACCCTCGTCGGCGTTCTCAGACGCCGCCGCCGCGCTCCTCGCGGATCTGCGCGACCACACGGGCCACCGTCCGCCGCACCGCCTCCGTCTCGGTGAGGAAGTGCCAGTAGTCGGGGTGCCGGCCCTCCAGCGTGGCCACGGCCCGGTCGAGCCGGCCGACGGACTCGTCGAGCGGACGGGCCTGCCGGGGGTCGGGCCTCGTACGGCCCGCCATGGCCAGCCGCTGCGCGTCCCGGATCGCGAACCGGGTGCGGTCGATCTCCTGCTGGGGATCCTTCTGCACGGCGTTCAGCCGCCGCAGCCGGTCACCGGCCGCGGACACCGCCTCGTCGGTGCCGTTCAGCAGCGCGCGCACCGTCGCCAGCAGCGAGGTCGCGTCCGGCCAGCGCTGCGCCTCGCGCGCGGCCCGCGCCTCCTCCAGCTTCGCCTCGGCCTGCCGCACGCTCTTCGCGGCCTGCTCGGGCACGTGCTGGAGGTCCTGCCAGCACGCCGCCGAGAACCGCCGCCGCAGCTCGCTCAGCACCGGCTCCACCTGCCCCGAGCGGGTCGTCAGCGCCTGCGCCCGGGTCCGCAGCGAGACGAGCCGGTGGTCGATCTCCGCGGCCCGCTCCGGCAGCCGCTCCGCCTCCGAGCGCACCGCCGCGGCCTCGCGCGAGACCCGTTCGGCCCGCTCCAGCGTCTCCGGCACGCCGTGCTGCCCCGCGCCCTGGTTGAGCCTGGTCAGCTCGGGGGCCAGGGCGGCGAGCCGGGCGGCGAGGTCGTCGGCCCTCAGTCCGGACCCCCGTACGGAGTCGAGGGCGTCGGAGGCGGCGAGCAGCGCCTGCCGGGCGCGCTCGACCGCCGGCGCCAGCCGGGCGAGCTGGGTCTCGGCCTTGCCGAGCAGCGGCCCGAGACTCTGCTCGAACCGGTCCAGATCCGCCTTCGCACGGACCAGTTCGTCCGTCGCGGCGACGAGCTCGGCGCGGGCCCGCGCCGCGACGGACGCCTCCAGCTCGTCCCGGTCGAGATCGTGGGCGTCGACGGCGGTGATGTACTTCTGGCTGGCCTCGTCGATCCGCCGCCCCAGCGCCGCGAAGTCCGAGACCACGCGCCGGGCGGCCGGGGAGTCGTCCACGGCCGTGATGGTCTCGATCGAGATCCGCAGATCGCGCTGGGCGGTGTCGAGTTCGTAGAACGCGGCCGCGGCGGCGTCCTTGGCGGCCTGCGCCTCGGCCCGCTGGCTCTCGGACCGCCCGCCGAACCAGCGCCGGGTGCCGCCGCCCGCGAAGGCCGCGGGCAGCGCGAGGGCGGCCAGCAGGGGCAGCGCGACGAGTGTGAGCACATCACGGACAGCGAGGGTGCGCGCAGGCCGCGCGGGTCCCGCGAACGGCGAGTACGGCCGCGAAGGTGTCGCCGTCACATCCCTCTCCCGTGCTGTCATCCGCCTTGCCCGGCTGTCATTCTCCCACCGGTTGAAGACGAACACACGGGGCGGTCAGTTCGCGGTTCGGACCGTGATCTTTCCGTCGTCGGTGTGCGCGGAGACCCGGTGGGGGCTGGAACCGTCGCGGGGCACGTCCACGCTGACCGCGCCGTCACCGCTCCCGGCCGTCACCCGGTAGGCGGCCCGGGGCAGCACGATCGAGACGGAGCCGTCGCCGCTGCGGGAGTCCACCAGGTCCGGCACGGCGCCGAGTTCGAGCCGCACCGAGCCGTCGTCGGTACGGGCCCGCACACTGCGCGCGGTCACGCCGACGGCCCGGACGGAGCCGTCGCCGCTGCGCAGGTCCAGTGCCCCCGAGGAGTCGCTGACCCGTACCGAGCCGTCCGCCGTACGGATGCTCAGCGCCTCCGCGAAGCCCTTGGCGCTCACCCCTCCGTCCCCGTCCTCGACCCTGACGGCCACCCCGCGCGGCACCACGATCCGGTGCCGGGCCGAGCAGTCGGCGACGACACCCGAGCACTTCATCCGCAGCACCAGCCGGTCGCCGTCCTTCATGGCCCAGGTGACCTCGGGGTGCCCGCCGAGGGCGACGTGCCCCTGGAACCACCGGGTGACCCGGACCTCGCCCTTCGCGGAGTCCGACACCACCAGATCGAGCGCGGAGTCGTCCGAGTCGACGGTCAGGGTCCGCCCGTGCAGCCCGAAGGACCGCTGCTCGGGCTCGTCGTCGTCCGCGGCGGACGTCCCGCACGCGGAGACGCCGGCGACGAGCCCGAGCACGAGGGCGGTGAGGGCGACGGTGCGGGTGGCGTTGCCGGTGCGGTTCCGGTTCCTGCCGGTGCCGCGGGTGCGCGTGCGGGTCATGACGGATCTCCCCCTGGTGACGGTCTGCGGATACGCCGGTGCTCCGGTGCTTCGGTGCTTCGGTGCTCCTGTGCTTCGGCCTGGCGGGCCGGGTACGTGCGTGCTGCCCGACGCGTGTCGTCCGGGCATGCGCCGTGCGGGCATGGGCCGTCCGACAGGTGCCGTCCGGCACGTGCCCGGGCACCTGGCCCGGAGCCGGCCGCCGAAGCCTCTTCGACGGTAGGCGCGCACGGAGCCCCGGACGATCCGGGCCACTCCCCGAACGGGAGGGGGGATAGCCCCCCTGCCACCCACTCGCCCGATACGGGTTTGCGGGGCACACCCCCGGGCGATGTAGGCTGTCGACTCGTCCTGGGCGCGTAGCTCAGCGGTAGAGCGCCGCCCTTACAAGGCGGATGTCGGCGGTTCGAAACCGTCCGCGCCCACCAGGATCACCAGCGGAAAGACCCCGGAACTCCCAGGTCAGGGAGCATCCGGGGTCTTTTTCGTGCCCGCGTCGCGCGGTCTGGTCACGTGCTGACCACGTCCTCGGAGCATCCCTGCCGTGGGAGAGCGTCCCCTGGACATCCCCTGAACGAGGGCCAACTCGTCGAGAGGGCAAGGGCCGGCACTCGGGTGCGGGTCCTCCCGGGCGATCGTTTCGGTCACGCCTGGGAGCGCGGGACTCCCGTCGCGCTGTGACCGCCGACGGACCGCCGCTGTTCGCGGAAGTCTTCCCCGAGCCGGCTGCCGACATCCTGCGCTTGCTCGGCGACGGCGACCCGGACCTGACCGCTTCGGCGGACGTGCGAGGCTGGAACGCATGGCGCGCATCGACCACTTCAACGATCCGAACGCCCCGAAGGCGAACAGCCTCGTCCCCTCCGTGACCGCGGTGACCCGCAACGAGGCCGGAGAGGTCTTGCTGATCCACCTTGTTTTCGGGTGGGGTGCCCGGTCCTTCAGGGCCGGGGTGAATGCCCGCTACCGCGGAGCGGGGCAGGGGAAGCCGAATCGCCGCCGGGGCGGTTCGGCGTCTCGGGAGAGACGGTGGCGAGGTCGGCCTCGAGCGGGTGCGGAAGTTCGGAGTCGACGGGGCTGACTGGCGGTCGGGTGGGTCGGTGGCCGGGATCGGTCACTCGCGCGGGTGATGTCGGTCGATGGTGTGCACGGTCGGGGAACGTGTTGGCTAGGTTCACGGTCATGGCACGGTTTCGGATGTATCCGACGGGTGAGCAGGCGGGCGTCATGCTCGAGCATTGCGCGCACGCCCGGTACGTCTGGAACCTGGCCGTCGAGCAGCACGCGCACTGGTACAGGGGCCGCAGGGCGGCGCCCGGTTTTGCCGAGCAGTGCCGTCAGCTCACCGAGGCCCGGCGTGACAACGAGTGGCTGGCCGCGGGCAACGCGGATGTGCAGCAGCAGGCGCTGAGGGATTTCGCCACGGCGAAGAACGCCCGTTTCGCCTCCGGGTTCGGTGAGCCGACCTGGCGCCGGAAGCACGTGCACGAGGGCTTTCGTGTCATCGGCACCGACCGCGTCCCGGAGTTCGAGGCGGACGGCTCGCCGAAGCTGAACGCGAAGACCGGAAAGCAGGTCATGGGCCGGTCCGTGGTGGTGCAGAAGCTCAACCGCAGGTGGGCGCGGGTGAAGGTGCCCGGCTGCGGCTGGGTCCGCTTCCGGCTCAGCCGCAACGGCAAGGGCTCTGAGCTGCCGGAGGCGAAGACGTTCCGTGTCACCTTCCGTGGCGGCCGGTGGCACATCGCCTTCGCGGTCATCCCTGCGTCGATCGATGGGCCCGGTACGGGTGAGGTCATCGGCGTCGACCGGGGCGTGAAAATCACCGCCGCCCTCTCCGACGGGCGGAAACTGAACTGTCCACAGCTCACCGCCAGGGAACGCGCCCGGATCCGCAAGCACCAGCGCCGGGCCGCCCGCGCCCCGAAGGGAAGTGAGCGCAAGAGCGCCGAGTACGCGAAGGCGGCCCGTATCAAGGCGCGTGAGGCGGACCGGCGCAGGGACTGGTGCGAGAAGACCAGCACGATGCTCGCCCGCACCTGTGACCTGGTGCGGTTCGAGAAACTGAACATCAAGAACATGACCCGCTCGGCCAGGGGCACCGTGGCGGAACCCGGCCGGAAGGTCGCGCAGAAGGCCGGGCTGAACCGGGCGGTCCTCGCCCAGGGCTGGGGCCTGCTCCGGCGACGCACCGGACACAAGGCCCCCGGACGGGTCGAGGACGTCCCCGCCCCCTACACCAGTCTGCGCTGCAGTGCCTGTGGCTGGATCGACAAGAACTCGCGCAAGAGCCAAGCCGGGTTCGTCTGCTCCTCCTGCGGCTTCACCTGCAACGCCGACACCAACGCAGCAGTCAACGTCGCGGCAGGACAGGGCGGGATCCCCCGCCCCCGGCGAACAGCCGGTGCCGGAGGGGTGACAACGGCCACCGGCCGCTCGAACACCCGTGAACCCCAACCCGTACGGGCTGGAATCCCCCTCTTTTAAGAGGGGGAGGATGTCAACCGTCCATGCGCATGCGGATCGAGCACGGCCTGTCGGATCGCGCGGAGCCCCACGTCGGCTGACCGGCCGTGCGGGCACGCGTCCGCTCGACAGCGTCCTGTCAGGGCCCTGGAAGGCAGAGGGTGCCACGGCCCGGATCCGAACCGGGGCTTCCACGTCGGGGCGAACCCGAGCGCGACGTCCTGGGCCGCTGGACGACTCATGGCCAGGCGGACCATACCGGCTCGGGTACTGGCGAGCCCAGTTCTTTTCGAGGGGTGGTAAGACGTCGACCACGCTCGGAACGGTGTGGCCTTCCTCCACAGAGGAAGGCCACAGACGTTTCGTCATGGAACCAGGTCGACTCCATCGATCCGTTCGCTGTCTTCCTTGGCTATCCAGAGGAGGACGGCCGTGTCGCCGCCTCCGACCTTGACGATGCGCGTGTCGTGCATGAGGGCGCCCAGGCCGTGCTCCTCATCCCACAGGCAGGTGGCCTCGAAGCCGACGTACGGCTTGCCGTCCTTGGAGATCTGGTGGACGTGGACGGCCTCGATTCCGATCAACGACTTCAGCTCTTCGGCCTGATCGAGAGCGGGCAGGTAGTCCGGATCCAGTCCGTCGGGGGCGGCACGGATCTTCTGGTAATAGGCGAACAGTCCGGGCAGGAGGGAGTCCATCAGGCGCGGGAGGTTGGCCACCGTCCACGCCACCGAGGCGATCTCCGACTCGTCCAGCGGGTGGTCGCCTCTGCCCTCCGGAGCGTAGTAAAGGGAGACCGGCTCAGGCGCGGGTGATCCATCGGTACGTGCCTCGGCCGATGTCCACCCCCCAGTGGGCAGGCGGACCGTCGTTCGCCAGAAGTACTTGTCCCAGACAAAGGCAGACCCGTCCATGGCGCAGTTCTACACGACCGAGCGGCGACGGATACGAGGGACCCCACGCGTGCTGGCCGGCCCAGCGGATCGGCCAGACCGTCATCGGTCCGCGACAGCCGAGCCGAATGCCCGGACACGGGTGCGCGGCAGAGCTCCAGGAGCGTCCGAAGCGGGATCCCGTTCCACTCGGCCGGCACGGGCCGCTCACGTGCCGGACGGGCCGCGCGGAGGTCGCTTCACCTTCCTGACCTGGCCGTCCACGTCGAGGTGGATCGGCTCGCCGGGGTTCACGAGAACGCGCCCCCGGGGCGGAGCATCTCCGTCATGGGTGACTCCGGCGGGATCAGACCCGGCAGCAGCCAGGGCTGGAAGAGGCTCAGCACCGCGAGCACGAGGAAGACGGCCCCGACGACCTGCGAGAAGACGGGGCCCAGCCGCCAGAGCTTCTCCACGAAGATCACCACGGCCACCGCGGCCATCGCCAGGACGTTCATGACGCCCAGCGGGACGAGCACGACCATCAGCCCCCAGCAGCAGCCCACGCAGTACGCCCCGTGGTGCGCCCCGACCCGCAGATCACGGGCCCGGGGCCGGAAACCCGCGTAGCGCACGAGCTGGCCCATCGGGCTCCGGCAGTGCCGCAGGCAGAGCTCCTTCCATGGGCCGAACTGGTACAGCCCGGCGACCAGGAAGGCCCCGGCGCCGATCCAGCGCCCGGTACCCGGGTGCTCGTCCACCAGGGCCCCGGTCCCGGCGAGGAGCCCGTAGGCGATCAGGCCGAAGGCCGTCCAGGTCAGCAGGTACCCGCCGGCGAACTGGGCGGTACGAGCCATCCGTACGACTCCGGTGGGCGACTGGCGTCCGATGGCCCGCGACCAGGTGAGGGCCACCGGGGCCACCGACGGGAACATCATGGCGATCATCATGACCAGCCACAGCAGCAGGAACAGCGGGACGCCCATCCCCATGGTCCCCGGTTCGACCCCCATGTCACGGGCCTGGTCGACCACCAGCACCCAGGCGAGGAGGGCGATCGAGGCCATCAAGGACCAGGCGAACGCCAGCTGCCGGGCCGACAGCAGGTTCGCCGGACGCAGAGGGGGTGACAGGGCCTTCCGGTCGAGGCGCACACCTCCAGCACATCACGGCGGGCCCGCGCGTGCGCGCGGGAACGCGTGTATGCGGAAAGCACCTCCTCCGGGCGACCCCCGTGGTGGGACAATCGGGGTGTATGCCTGCAACCCGGGCGTGGGTCGACGATGGCTCCCGGGGGTTCTGCCGTCCTCCTGAGACCGACGTCCCGGTACGACCAGGAGGAGGCAGGGAGATGTCCGAGACGACGGCGACCGTTCCCCGGTGGCACGCGGCGGGCGACTGGTTCGACACCTGCAAGTGCAACGTGCCCTGCCCCTGCTCGTTCGCGCAGCTGCCCACCCACGGTGACTGCGACGGCATCCTGGCCTGGCACATCCGCGAGGGCCGTTACGGTGACGTACGGCTGGACGGCCTGAACGTGGTGATGGTGGCCTCGTTCGTCGGCAACATCTGGGCCGAGCACACGGACACGTACGCCGCCGTCTTCGTCGACGAGCGTGCCGACGGCCCCCAGCGCGAGGCGATTCAGATGATCTTCGGTGGGCAGGCCGGCAGCTGGCCCGCCGAGATGGTGAGCATGATGGGCGCCGAGATGCGCGGCATGGAGTTCGCCCCCGTCGAGATCGAGGTCGCCGACGACCTCGCGAGCTGGCGGGCCGTGGTGCCGGGCCGGGTGGAGGCGGGCGCGGAGGCGCTCACGGGGCCCACGACCCCGGAGGGTGCGCGCGTGCAGTCCACCAACCTGCCGGGTGCGGAGACCGGACCGGGCCAGGTCGCGACCTGGGGCCGCTCTACGGTGGACCGCGCCGACGCCCACGGCTTCCTCTGGAGCCGCGAAGGCCGGTCCAGCAAGCACATCACCTTCGACTGGACCGGGCCCGACTGACCAGACCCTCGGCCTCGGCCTCGGTCGCGAACGCGCCGGCCCGCTGGAACGGCGGGCCGGCCCGCCGTTTCGCCGACTGGTCGATCCACAGGGCCAGGTCCTGTCGTCCGGTCCTGCCGTTCGGACCAGGCGGCGCCGGGGCGCGGCGCCCCGGCGGCCACGAGGTGGACGGCTTCGGGCCGCCGGAGTCGACAGCGGTACGGCGACGGCGGAAGGGGGCGGCGGAAGGGGACGGCGGAAGGGGACGGCTCGCGGCGGTGAAACCGGAGGTCGCTACGATGCGCCCGGGGTCGCGCCCCTGGTGGCGCGGGAACGTTTCCGGAGGGGGATTCCTGTGTTCGTGCTGTCCGTACTGCTGCTCATAGCCGCGGTGGTGCTCTTTCTCGTCGGCCGCAGCCGCACCACCGAGGGCGGCTGGAAGCTTGGGGCGGTGCTCAGCGCCGTGGCGGGCCTGCTGGCGGGCACCTTCGCCTGCGTCCATGTCGTGAGTGCCTCCGAGGTCGGTGTGCCGGTGACCTTCGGCAGGATCGGCACGCCGCTGACCTCGGGCGTCCACTTCAAGTCGCCGTTCACCGATGTCACTTCCTTCTCCACCCGGCCGGTGGACCTCGACCTCAACGGCAAGGACGTGGTCGAGGTCCGTTCCTCGCAGGGCGGTGTGCTCTACGCGGACGTCACCGTCAAGTGGGCCGTGGTGCCGGCCAAGACGGTCGCGCTGTACCGGCTGGCGGGCAGCGAGGACGCCGTCGAGGAGCGGCTGGTGCTGCCGGACAGCCGCGAGATCATCCGCAACGTCTTCGCGAAGCACACCAGCGAGGAGGGCTACGCGTCCGCCCGCGAGCAGATCGGCTCGGAGATCGCCGGCCTCGTCAAGGAGCGGCTGGCCCCGCGCGGCATCGACGTCACCTCCGTCAACCTGCGCAACGTGAGGCCGTCGGAGAAGCTGCAGGACCAGATCGACAAGAAGATCCAGCAGGAGCAGGCCACCGAGCGGGCCACCGAGGCGGCGCGCACGGCCAAGGCGGAGGCGGAGCGCAAGCGGATCGAGGCGGAGGGCATCGCCCGCGCCAACAAGATCATCGAGCGGTCGCTGAGCGACAAGGTGCTGTACAACCAGTGCCTCGAGGCCTACAAGGAAGCCGCGAAGGCCCACCCGGTGTACGCGGTGCCGTGCGGCACGGACTCGAACGGCACGCCGGTCATCGTGGACAACGGCAAGAACTGACGCCGCCGCGGGCGGCGCCCGCTCCCGTCGCCGTCGAGTCGGAGCGGACGGCATCTCGGCTTCGTGCCGGACGACCGGGCCGGGGAGGTCGCCCGCCCGGAGGCGTGCGGTGCGAAGCGCGTCGGCACGGGCCCTGCTCGCGATGCCCTGAGGCGGTCCGGCCCGGACCGCCTCAGGGCATCGTGTCGTGCGTGTGCTTCAGGTGCATTCGGGCGTCGACCTTGTCCGGAGGGGGGATCTCCGACCAGAAGCGGTGGCCGGAGACGAACACGGTGAGTTCGCGCTCGCGTTGGCGGAGCTTTTCGACCTCGGCCTGTTCGTCCTCGGTCCAGCCGGGGGACGCGGGGCGCTCCACCTTGCGCCAGCCGCCGGTGTCGCTGAAGCCGTCCAGCGGCTCCACGGACCAGGGGAGTCGTTTCAGCAGGGCCAGCAGCTCGGCCCGGACCTGGCGCAGCTCCTCCTGACCGGCGAGGAGGTCGCTTGGGAAGTCATAGGTCGCAGCCACACGGCAATGCTACGCCTGTTCGATTTTGTGGTGCGAGTTCCTTCCGGGACTTCACTCGAACGAGCGTTCCGAATGGGCGTTCGGAGGTGGTGGGGCGGGTCGATCGGCTGGGCGGTCAACTCCCTTGGTTCGCAGGTATCTTGGGGCGGTGACCCTGGATGATCTTCGTGTGTTCGTCGCCGTCTGCCGGGCCGGGAGCCTGAGTGCCGTGGCCCGGGAGCTCGGCTGCACGCAGTCGGCGGTGAGCCAGCACGTGCGCCGGCTGGAACGCGAGGTCGGGCTCGGGCTCGTCGAGCGGCAGGCCCGGGGTGTGGTGCCCACCCGTGCCGGGCGGCTCCTCGAACGGGCCGCCGCCGACGGCATCGCCGGGCTCGACCTCGCGCTGCGCCGGCTCGACGAGCTGGCGCGCGGGGACGGCGGTACGGTGCGGATCGCCACCGGCGGCACCACCGTGCGGCACTTCATGGCCGAGGCCGTGGTCGAGTTCCGGGCGCGGCACCCCGGGGTGAGCCTGGAGTTCCAGACCGAGAACTCCAGCCGGGGCTGCTTCGACGCGCTCGCCGACCACGGACTCGACCTCGCCTGGGTCACCCTCGGACCTCCCGTGCGCGGGGTCGAGCAGCGGGCCGTCGCCGAACTCCCCTGGGTGCTCGCCGTGCACGCCGACGACGAACTCGCCGCGCGCGAAAGGATCGAGGCGGAGGAACTGGCCGGACTGCGGATCGTGGGACTTCCCGAACACTCCACCTCCCGGGCCCATCTCGACTCCGTGTACCGGAAGTTGGGGATACCGGCGAGCACCTCCGACACCAGCGTCGCCGACTGGGACACCGCGATCCTGCTGGCCGAACTCGGCCTCGGTCACGCCGTCGTCCCCGCCCTGCCCGGCCTGCCCGGACCGGGCCACCCCGGCCTCCGCTTCCTGCCCGTACCGGCCCTGCCGCCCCTGTCGGTCGGCTGGGCCGTCCGCCGCTGGGACGACCTGTCGCCCGCGGCGCACGCCTTCGCCGACACGGTGGCCCGCCACTGTCCGGGCGCCGGGAGGGCGGCGGGGAACGCGGGCGACTCGGAGGGGGCGGGGGGCTGACGGCGGAACCGGTGCCGTAACGCCCTTACGCCGTGAGGCGGTTCGGTCCTGTCGCGAAGGGGAGAAGGAGCGAAGGGCCGAGGGCTCTAGAGGTGAGGGGGCCGGGCCCGTCGGCCGTCAGTTGCCCGGGGTAGCGAGCCGCGTCAGACGGCGGACCAGTTCGCCCGCCACCGGCACCGGTACCCCGGTCCGCTCCGCCGCGCGCAGCAACGCGCCGCCGATCGCGTCGAGTTCGAGCGTCCGGCCCGCCTCGGCGTCCCGCTGCATGGAGGACTTGGTGGCCGCCGGGAAGGCGTCGTAGCGGGTGAGGGCGGTCGCCGGATCGGTGGGGGCTCCGCACGCCCGGCCCACCGCGGCCGTCTCCTCCACGAGCGCGGTCAACTCCTCGCGGTGCAGCGTGCGTACGTCGCCCACCGGCACCCCGTACCGCGTCGTCAGCAGCGCGAACGGGGCGAGGAACGCCATCTTCGCCCAGAGCGTCGCCGACTCGCCGTCCTGGACCCGGGCGCCCAGTCCCGCCCACTCCAGGGCCCCGGCGAAAGCCTCGACCCGTGCCCGGGGTGCCGTGTCGGCGGTCAGGTCGAGCTCGGCGAACGGACTGCCGTGCTCGATCACGCCCGGGGCGATCCGCGTCGACTCCACGCGGATCACCGCGGGAGCCACCTGCTCGGAGCGGTAGCGCTCGCGCAGCAGCGCCGGGTGCTCGACACCGTTCAGGAGCGGGACGACCAGACCCTCGTCGCCCAGGGCCTTCGCCGGGACGCGCTCCAGCGCGGCGTCCAGGGCCGTCGCCTTGACCGCGACCAGGCACACGTCGGCCGGCCCGCGCAGTTCGGTGTCCGCCTCCACCCGCGCCGTGAAGTCGCCGAAGTGACCGCTGCGCACCTCGATGCCGTCGGCGGACAGCTTCCGCGCGGTCTCGTCCCCGGCGAGGCAGATGACCCGGTGACCGGCGCGGGACAGGAGTGCCGCGAGCAGCCCGCCGACCCCTCCCGGACCCAGCACAGCCACCGTCAGCGCGTCGTTCGCCATAGCTCCTCGCTCCTCTCCGCGGCCCCCGGACGGGCCCCGGAGATCGTCACAAGTCCCGGCGATCCGAGTCAATCCTCGGATAACCTTGCCGAACTCCAAGCAGACGCTGGGGTGTTGCTCGGAGCAGGGTCGCAGGCGCCGCTACGGCACCCGCACCGAAGCCCCAGGCGCCGCTACGGCACCCGCACCGAAGCACCGGGCTCCAGCAGCCGCAGCCGGTCCGTGAGACCCGCCCGCGCGAACGCCTTCGTCAGGGTCGAACCGTCCTGGGTGAAGTGGCCCCAGTGCTCGAAGTGCAGCGGGACCACCCGGACGGCGCCGAGGATCTCCGCCGCCCGTGCCGCGTCCTCGCTGGTCAGGGTGAGCGGCGCGTCGGGCACCAGCGGGGTGCGCGCCGCGCCCGCGAACAGCACCGCCACGTCGAAGGGGCCCTCCTGGTCCGCGATCTCCCGTACGACGTCCAGGGAGGCGTTGTCGCCGCTCACGTACACCTTGGGCAGCCCCTCCCCGGACAGCACGAAACCCGTCACCTCTCCCACGAGGGGCAGCGAGCCGTCGGGCCCGTGCTGCGCCGGAACGGCCGTCACCCGTAGGGCCCCGCCGTCCGGACGCGCCAGGTCGACGGACTCCCAGGGGGCGAGGGCGCGTACGGGCGCGCCGATCCGCTCGTACGCCGACGCCGTCGACAGGGTCACCGGAGCGCCCTGGAGGTACCCGCGCCCGGACGCGTCCAGGTTGTCGGGGTGCTGGTCGTGCGAGAGCAGGACGGCGTCGACCGGGCCGAGTTCCTCGGCCGGGAGCGCGGGACCGGTGGTCTTCACCAGCTTCCGGGCGCCGACGGGGTACTCACCGGGAGCGTCGAAGGTCGGATCGGTCAGGAGCCGCAGGCCGCCGATCGCGACGAGGGCGGTGGGGCCGCCGACGTAAGTGATCTCCGTTAAGGTCATGCTCCGCTCAATCCCTGGTACCGGCGGCGGTATTCCCCGCGGGGGCGGGCCGCCTTTCGCGAGCGGGGACCGCGACGGCGCCGGACGCGCGAGACTGGACCCATGTGCCGCAGCATCAAGACACTTCGCCCGCCCGTGATCCCCGAGGAGGCGACCGAGGAGGAGATCCGCGCCGCCGCCCTGCAGTACGTCCGCAAGGTCTCCGGGTTCCGCGCCCCGGCCGCCCACAACCGTGAGGTCTTCGACCGCGCCGTCGAGGCGGTCGCGGCGGCCACGGCCGAGTTGCTGGACCACCTGGAGGTGCGCGGGGCGGCGGCCCGGAGCGCCGGATGACCCGTCGGACGGACGCCGGAGGGCATGACCGGCGCACGGTCCGGGTGCCCGTACGCGGGTGGGCGGGCGTGCCGGTGCGTCCGTACGCGAGTGCGCCCGTACGGCCCGTGTGCCCGTACGCCCTGGTGTGCCCGGGCCGGGGCTCAGGTGCCCGCTTCCCGCTCCCGTGCCGCCACGGGACGGCGTACGACGTAGGCCGCGCCCGCGCCCGCGATGAACAGCGCCCCGACCGAGATGCCCGTCGTGAGCCAGGTGGCGCCCAGCCACTGGCCGCCGAAGTAGCCGAGGGCCACGCTGTAGCCTGCCCACGCCAGGCCGGCGAGGACCGACCAGGGCAGGAACTCGCCGATCCGGCGGCGCGCGGCGCCCGCGCCGAGCGAGACGACCGAGCGGCCGGCCGGCGCGAACCGGGCGACGATCACGAGCACGCCGTGGGCACCGCCGGCGCGCGCCAGGGCCTCGCCGAGACGTTCCTGCGCCCGGGTCAGACGGCGGGACCGGGCGATGGCGCGATCCAGCCAGTCGCCGCCGCGCCAGGCGAGGCGGTATGCCACCATGTCGCCGAGGACCGAGGCCGTGGCCGCGCAGAGGGTGAGCACCAGGATGTCGGGCACGGCGTGGGGGACGTTCCCGGCCGCCGTGGCGGAGCCCGCGGCGGCCGTCGCCGCCGTGATGAGCAGGACACCGCTCGGCAGCACGGGCAGGAAGACGTCGAGAACGATGGACACGGCGATCACCGCGTAGATCCATGGGCTGCCCGTCAGCGACCCCAGACTCTCCAGCATCGAAACTCTCCCCCGACCACCCCGTGGGCCCGGCCGCGCCGCCCCTCGCGGGAGGGTGGCATGGAGGCCTGTGACAGCCATACAGCGTACGCCGAGGACGGGGCGAAAGATCCTCCGGGGACGCATGTGTCGGTCACATCACGTTCACACGTCCGTACGCTCCGGTACGCGGGACGGCGCCGGCGGCCGCGAGGAATGGGTCTAATCCGGGGTGATCCGGGAGTCCGTCACCGTCGTCAGCCGGGCGCGTCCGGCACCGCTGCCGCGCACCGGCCGCGCCTGTTCGAGGCGAAGGGAGGCCGAACGGCCGTGCAGTGTAAGGGACATGAGCTGGTTGCCGAACCAAGGTCCGCCGGTTTTCCGCCAGTCGACCGGCGCTCGTCCGCAACGGCCGTGCCGGGCAAGGAGGGTGCCCAGCAGCCGGGCCGGGCGGCTCCAGCCGAAGCGGAAGCCGAGCCGCACCGAGAGCGGGATGGAGTTGTGGACGGGCGAGCAGGTCAGCTGGAGGACCCGGGCGGAGGGCTGCCGGGCCGGGTCGGCCCAGACCGGATCGGCGACGTAGGCGTGATGCACGTCTCCCGAGAGCACGCACACGGTCGCCGGGGCCCGCTCGCCCGAGCCGGCCTCGGCGACGAGATCCGTCAGCTCCCCGAACGACTCCGGGAACGCCGCCCAGTGCTCCAGGTCGGCCGCGCGGCGCAGCCGCTCGCCGAACCGCGCCCAGCGCCCGCCCCGCTCGCCCCGGCACAGGGCGGCGTCCCACGTCTCCACCTGGTGGATCAGCGGGGGCAGCAGCCAGGGCAGTGACGTGCCTATGAGCAGGTGGTCCCGGGAGCCCGGCGACTCCATCGCCTGCTCGCGCAGCCAGGCCGCCTCCCCGGGATCGAGCATCGCGCGGTTCTCCTCCTCCAGGACGCGGGCCGCGCGGGTGTCGAGCATCAGGACACGGGTCCGGCCGAAGTCGCGGCGGTAGCTCCAGCGGACCGAGGCCGGGTCGGCGTCGGCCCGGGCGGCGAAGGCGCGCAGCACGTCCGTGCCGTCGGGGGTCTCGCGCACGGCCGCGTACAGCGGGTCCGCGGAGAGCTCGGCGGGGGAGAGGTTGCCGAGGTGCTGGTGGACCCAGTACGACATCAGACCGCTGAGCACCCGCTCGCGCCACCACGGGGTCGCCCGGATCTCCGCGAGCCAGGCCGCGCTGGTGTTCCAGTCATCCACGATGTCGTGGTCGTCGAAGATCATGCAGCTCGGTACGGTCGACAGCAGCCAGCGGATCTCGGGGTCGAGCCAGGACTCGTAGTAGAGGCGGGTGTACTCCTCGTAGTCCGCGACCTGGTGGCCAGGGGGGTCCGTGAGGCCCCTGCGCGCCGCGATCCACGCGCGGGTCGCCCTGGAGACCTCGTCCGCGTACACCTGGTCGCCCAGCAGCAGGAGCACGTCCGGGCGTTCGGCGTCCGGATCCGAGGCGATCCGGGCGGCGAGGGTGTCCAGCGCGTCGGGTCCCACCGGGTCCTTCTCGTCGGCGGGCGGTGACGCCCAGCGGCAGGAGCCGAAGGTCACGCGCAGGACGGCGCCGTCCTCGCCCGTGGGGGTGCGGACGGCCGAGGGGGGAAAGGGCGAGTCGGGCAGCGGCCACACGGCCGTGCCGTCCAGCAGGATCTCGTACGGGGTGACGGTGCCCGGTGTCAGGCCCTCCACCGGCACCAGCGCGTAGTGATGGCCCGCCACCTGGAAGGTGCGGGCCCGCCCGCGGGCGCCGTCCGCGCAGCGCACCTCGGCGGTGCACGGGCGGCTCGCCTCGACCCAGAAGGTCGCCGACGGGCCGTCCACATACCTCAGCAGCGGTCCCAGGCGCAGCTCGGCCATGGTGATCCCCCTCCTCCGTCGCCCCGTACGGTACGGAACGACGGAGGCCCGGGGGGAGGTTCCGGAGACCGTGGGAACACCGTGGGGGGACGGTGTCCGGAACCCTGACGGCCCGCGAGGCCGCCGGTCGGTGCCGGGGTCCTGGTCAGCAGCCGGCGAGGACCGAGCTCAGCTTGGTCTTCTCGGCGGAGTCGACCTTGAGGTTGTAGTAGTACTTCACCTGCACCCAGGCGCGGACGTAGGTGCAGGCGTACGCGGTGCGCGAGGGCATCCACTCGGCCGGGTCCTGGTCGCCCTTGGACTGGTTCACGTTGTCGGTGACCGCGATGAGCTGGGGGCGGGTGAGGTCGTTGGCGAACGCCTGGCGCTGGGCGGTGGTCCAGGCGGAGGCGCCGGAGTCCCACGCCTCGGCGAGCGGCACCAGGTGGTCGATGTCGAGGTCGGAGGCGGCGGTCCAGGTGGCGCCGTCGTAGACGGAGTACCAGCTGCCGCTGGTGGAGGCGCAGGCGGAGTCGGTGACGACGCCGCTGCCGTCGCGCTTCAGCACCGTCTCGCGGGTGTTGCAGGCGCCGGAGATGGTGATCCAGTGGGGGAAGAGGTCGCGGTCGTAGCCGGTGCGGTTCTCGGTGGCGACGGTGAGCGAGGCCAGGTAGGTGCGGGCGGTGGCCGCGCTGACCGGGGTGGGGAGGGCGGCGGAGGCGGTCGGGCCGGTGAAAACGCCGGCCATGGCTATCAGACCCGTGATGCCTGCGAGTATGCTCAGCCGTCGACGCGCGTAGACCTTGGGCATGCGAACTCCCTTGTGGTGTGGGGGTGTTGAGGTGCGGGCGAACGAATGCTCGCGGCGTGGTGTTGCCGTGAGGTAAGTGCGCGGTTAGAAAATAATGACGCGTACATGACATGACAAGGTTTATGACAGAACTTTCCCGGCGTGCGTGTGGCCGGGTCGGGGAACCCCGGTCCACCGGGAGGTTCCCGTCGGTCGCGTACCATGGACGGCGCAGAAGGGGAGTAGCTCTTCGCCGGACCGTCGACATACTGCTCAGCTCGTCTGAGCCGGCGCCCGGAGGCGGGTCTCGATCACGGGACCGGCCAGCGAGACCTTCGGCAAGCAGTGCACTCGCCCTGCCGGGCCTTTCCGGTACGGGTGCTCGTGCCCGTACCCACCGGTGCGGGTGATGCCGTGTGCTGCCGTGCCGAGGTTCGCGCAGTCACAGCACGCGTAGTCGCAACTCTCGGCGGGGCGGCCCGACCGATTGAGGAATTTTGATCAGCTTCAGCGTGATGGCGCTCGTCTTCGGTGTCGTCTTCCTTGCCGAGCTCCCCGACAAGACCGCGCTCGCCGGCCTCGTCCTCGGCACGCGCTACCGCGCCTCGTACGTCTTCGCCGGTGTCGCCGCCGCGTTCGCCGTCCACGTGGCGCTCGCCGTCGCGGCGGGCAGCGTGCTGACGCTGCTGCCGCAGCAGATCGTGCACGCCGTCACCGGGGTGCTGTTCCTCGGCGGTGCCGCGATGCTGCTGATGAAGAAGGACGAGGACGAGGACGAGGTCCGCAAGCCGGCGAACCAGGGCTTCTGGAAGGTGTCCGGGGCGGGCTTCATGCTCATCCTCGTCGCCGAGTTCGGCGACCTCACACAGATCATGACGGCGAACCTCGCCGCTCGGTACGACGACCCGCTGTCGGTGGGGCTCGGCGCGGTGCTGGGGCTGTGGGCCGTGGCGGGGCTGGGGATCGTGGGCGGCAAGGCGCTGATGAAGCGGGTGCCGTTGTCGTTGATCACCAAGGTGGCGGCCGTGCTGATGCTGGGGCTGGGGGTCTGGAGCCTTTACGAGGCTGTGGCGGGCTGAGGTTGCTCGCCTCTGGCGTTTGTGGGGCCGTGCGGGGCGCTGCGCTGGCTGTCGCGGGTCTTGGTCGGTGGGTGGGGCTGCGCTGGTGCGCTGACCGTCGCGGTGTCGCCCCGGTGGGTGGGTCGGGGCCGTGCCGGTACATCCGCCCGTCGCCGTTGGACGGAGATGTGAGCGTCGGTGGCGACGGGCATGTGATGTACCGGCACGGCCCCTCCCGTGCGTCGCCGGGTGCGGGTGCGTCGTGGTGTCGGTGGGGGAGGGGCGGCCTTTCGGGTCGGCCCGGATCTCGGCTGCGGGTGTGTGGCGGTCTTCTGTGGGTGTGAAGTGGTTCCTCTGGTCCCTCCGGTTCCCCTGGGGCCCTCTGGTCCCTCCGGTTCCCCTGGGGCCCTCTGGTCCCCCCCGGCGTCCCCCGGCGTCCCCCGGGGTCCCCTGGGATCCCTTGGGTGTCTCTTTTCTGTCTCGATGTGTTTCTGGGGGTTGTGCCTGGGGGGCGGGGTCGGAGGGGGTGGTGGCGCGGAGTGCGATTGTTTTGTATGCTGTGGGAACAAAGTGGTTCCCGTCCGCACCTCCCTGACCGGCGGGCGGGGCCGCCTTGTTTCCCGGGGGCCTGTTGGCCCCCTGTCTGCGTTTGGGAGCATGCCGATGACGACGGCCACCACTGTTCTGACCGCCCGTGCCCTCCTGCTCGACATGGACGGCACCCTCGTCAACTCGGACGTCGTCGTCGAGCGCTGCTGGCGCGGCTGGGCCGACCGGCACGGGCTGGACGGCGACGAGGTCATGAAGGTCGTCCACGGTCGGCAGGGGTACGCCTCGATGGCGGTGCTCCTGCCGGACCGCCCCATGGAGCAGAACTACGCGGACAACGCGCGGATGCTGGCCGAGGAGACCGCCGACATGGAGGGCGTCGTCGCGGTCCCGGGTGCGCCGGAGTTCCTCGCCTCCCTCGCCGGGGTGCCGCACGCGCTCGTCACCTCGGCGGATGTGGCCCTCTCCAGCGGGCGGATGGCCGCCGCGGGGCTCGGACTCCCCGAGGTCAGGGTCACCGCCGAGTCCGTCGGTGCCAGCAAGCCCGATCCCGAGGGCTTCCTGAAGGGTGCGGCCGAGCTGGGGATCGCGCCCGAGGACTGTGTCGTCTTCGAGGACTCCCAGGCGGGGATCGCCGCTGGGCGCTCCGCTGGGATGCGGGTCGTGGGGGTCGGGCCTCGGGCCGGCTCGTACGGGCCGGATGTGCTCGTGCGTGATCTGACCGAGGTGCGGGTCGAGATCGTCGGAGACGGGACCGTTCGCCTTCACATCGGCTGACCCCCCTTCGGGCGGGAGGACTGCCCCCCCCCGGGCGGGAGGACTGACCCCTCCGGGCTGGAGGACTGACCCCTCCGGGCTGGAGGGGAGAGGCGAGTGGGGGCTGGGGCAGGGTTTTCGCCCCCTCCGCCCCTGCCCTTCCCGTCCCCGGGGCTCCGCCCCGGACCCCGCTCCTCAAACGCCGGAGGGGCTGAACCGTTCCCCGGCCGGGGCTGAAGATCACGCCGGTGAGGGACTGGGCCCGAGCCACCGCACACCCGCGGCCGGGATCCGGCGGGAGGGGCCGGGGGGGGGGGGGGCGGCGGCCGCGCGCCCCCCCCGGCGGCGGGGGCGGGCGCGCCCCGCGGC
>NZ_JBHYPZ010000033.1:100248-114170 GCF_042746485.1 Streptomyces sp. NPDC058751
TGCCGGTACATCACATGCCCGTCGCCACCGACGGTCACATCTGCGTCCAACGGCGACGGGCGGATGTACCGGCACGGCCCCGACCCACCCACCGGAGCGACACCGCGACGGTCGGCGCACCGGCCCCTAGGGCTGGGACGTCTCGCCCTCCAGGCTCGCGCGTGTGGCCGGGCCGTACACGCCGGGCGCGTCCCCCCTGATGCCCCGCGCCCACTGGTACCAGCGCACGGCGTCCTCGAGGCGACGGTCGAAATCGCCGTCGGCCTTCGACATGTACATCCTGAGCTGGCTCATCCGGAGCTGGAGCTCCCTCACCTCGGCCCCTCTGTCGCCGCGCCGCAGGGTGGGCCCGGCCACGGTGTTCGAACCGCCGTCACCCGCGGACGCCTCCGTCTCCGTGGCGGTCGCCGTCGGGCTCGGCGGTGCGGACGTCGGCGACGCCGTGACCGACGAGGACGGTGACGCCGACGTCTCGGACGCGGACTCGGACGCCGACGGCGACGCGCTCGTGCTCGGTGAGGCCGACGGGGACGACGAGGCGGACACCGTCGAGGACGCGCTCGCCGACGGCACCGCGGAGACCGTGTCCGACAGGACCTCGGGCGTGCTCGCCCTGACGTCCTTCGACCGGGCCTCGTCCTGGGAGGAAGAGTCCTGGGAGAGCAGCCCGCTCACGACCCCCGCCGCGGCCGCCACGGTCACGACGACCCCGGTGACGGCGAGGACCCCGGTGCGCCGACGCCGCCTGGACCGCCCCCCGGACGAGGCGTCCCGCCCGGGCCGCGGGGAGTGCGCGCCCTCGGGGAAGAGGCGGACGTCGGTGGCGCGCGCCTCTGAAGAGAGCGCCTTCAGCCGCATGGTCGCGTCGGCGGGCAGCGGTGCCGACGGCGTGGCCGCTTCCGGCGGCAGCGGCGCCGAGTGCGTGGCCACGTCGGCCGGGACGGCACCCAGCCGCATGGTCGCGTCCGCCGGGACCGGGGCCGGCACCGTACCGGCGTCCGCCGGGATCGCGGCCATCTGCATGGTGACGGCGGCCGCGTCCGCCCCGTTCGCGGGCGGCACCGGCATCCCGCCGCCCGAGGGCGCTCCATGGACGCCCGAAGGGGCCGGGGCGCTCTCGGGCGTCCACGTGCCCTCCGGCGTCCAGGCGCCCGCCTGGGCGGTCGCCCAGGGCTCTCCGGCCGCCGGGGCGCCGTGCCAGTGGCCCGTGGCCGTCCCGGCCGGCCCCGGAACGCCGGCGCCCTCCGCAGGTCCGAGACCCCCTCCGGCGTGCCCGGAGTCCTCCGGGCCCAGTTCCACGTAGGGCCGTATGCGCAGCGGGTCGAAGCCCCCCGCCGCCGCGGCCCGTGCCGAGCGCCCGTCACGCAGGGCGTCGGACGCCCAGCCTGTGCAGGCGCAGGACGGTGTGCCGTCCGGCGCCCGGTGTGCGGCGCACTCGGGGCAGACATGCCCGGTCGGTTCAGTCACGAGTGGGTCCCTCCCCGCTGAAAACTCCAGTGATTATGCGGACGACCTTCGTGCAACCTTCAAGCAGCCCCCCTGAATCGTGGATTCCGGTCTGCTCGACAGGCCATAACAGGACACACCGATCAGGATGGAGGGTGACCGGGACCCTCGGCGCTCAGGGAGGCCGCATGACCGGGGACGCGCACGGTTCCGACACGCCGTCCGGCCGGGTGCCGGAAGGGGCCGGGGCGCCGGACGGCGGCAGGAGGGACGGGCCGCCCGGACCGCACGGCTCGGTCGAGGGGAGCGAGTCGGCGGCGCGCCGCCGCAGCGCGGCGGCCACCGACGCCCGGGACTCGGTGCACGGCAGTGTCTTCGTGTCCATCGGCGCCCTGCTGCTCGGCATGCTGCTCGCCGCCCTCGACCAGACGATCGTGTCCACCGCGCTGCCCACGATCGTGAGCGACCTCGGCGGTCTGGAGCACCTGTCCTGGGTGGTCACGGCGTACCTGCTCGCGTCGACGGCGGCGACCCCGCTGTGGGGCAAGCTCGGCGACCAGTACGGCCGCAAGAAGCTCTTCCAGACGGCGATCGTGATCTTCCTGATCGGGTCGGCGCTGTGCGGCATGTCGCAGAACATGGGCGAGCTGATCGCCTTCCGGGCGGTGCAGGGGCTCGGCGGCGGCGGGCTGATGGTGCTGTCGATGGCGATCGTCGGCGACCTCGTCCCGCCGCGCGAGAGGGGCAAGTACCAGGGGCTCTTCGGCGCGGTGTTCGGCGCGACGAGCGTGCTGGGGCCGCTGCTCGGCGGGCTGTTCACGGAACACCTGAGCTGGCGCTGGGTGTTCTACGTCAACCTGCCCGTGGGCGTGGTGGCGCTCGCGGTGATCGCCGCGGTCCTGCACATCCCGAGGAAGTCGGCCCGGCACGTCATCGACTACGCCGGTACGTTCCTGATCGCGGCGGTCGCCACGTGTCTGGTCCTGGTGGCCTCGCTGGGCGGGACCACGTGGGACTGGGGTTCGCCGCAGGTCCTCGGGCTCGTGGTCCTCGGCGCGGTCCTCACCGTCGCTTTCGTCGCGGTCGAGCGGCGCGCGGCCGAACCCGTGCTGCCGCTCAAGCTGTTCCGGATCCACACCTTCACGCTGTCCGCGGTCATCAGCTTCATCGTGGGCTTCGCGATGTTCGGCGCGATGACCTATCTGCCGACCTTCCTCCAGGTCGTCCAGGGCGTGACGCCCACGATGTCCGGCGTGCACATGCTGCCGATGGTGTTCGGGCTGCTGCTGTCGTCCACGGTCTCCGGGCAGATCGTCAGCCGCACCGGCCGCTGGAAGGTGTTCCCGATCGTCGGCACCGGGATCACCGCCCTCGGGCTGCTCCTGCTGCACCAGCTCGACGAGAGCAGCGGCACCGGGTTGATGAGCACCTACTTCTTCGTCTTCGGCCTCGGCCTCGGCCTGGTCATGCAGGTGCTGGTGCTGATCGTGCAGAACGCGGTGTCGTACGAGGACCTGGGCGTCGCCACCTCGGGGGCGACCTTCTTCCGGTCCATCGGGGCATCGTTCGGCGTCGCGATCTTCGGCACGGTCTTCGCGGACCGCCTCGGCGACAACCTGACGGAGGCGCTGGCCGGGCGGCAACTGCCGCCCGGCATCACCACGGACTCGCTGGAGGCGGACCCGAAGGGCATCGCCCAGCTGCCGGCCGACCTGCAGCAGCCCGTCCTGCACGCGTTCGCGACGTCGATCACCGACGTCTTCCTGTACGCCGCCCCGGTCGCCCTGCTCGGTTTCGTGCTGGCGTGGTTCCTGCGCGAGGACAGACTGCGCGGCTCCGTCACGGCGCCCGACGTCACGGAGACCCTCGCGAGCAACCCGGTCGAGCGGTCGTCGTACGACGAGGTGTGCCGGGCGCTGTCGGTGCTCGGCACCCGGGAGGGGCGCCGCGAGATCTACGAGAGGATCACCGCCCGCGCCGGCTACGACCTGATGCCGGCGGCGAGCTGGCTGCTGCTGAGGATCAAGAAGTACGGGTGGGCGGAGCCCGCTCTCCTGGCCGAGCACAGCGCGGTCCCCCTGGACGTCGTCCTGGCCGCCGCCCGCCAGATCGAGGAACGCCGGCTCGCCCACCGCGAGGGCCTGGACCTGGTCCTGACCGACGAGGGCCGCGTCACCGCCGGGAACCTGTCCAGGGCCCGCGAGGAGTCCCTGGCCGAGCTCCTCGGCGACTGGTGGGCGCCGGACCGGCCGACCGACCTCACGAAGCTGGTGGCGGAGCTCAACGAGGAGATGTGCGGCTCCGACGCGGAGCGCCCGCACGAGAGGGCCCCGGCCGTCCGTCCCCAGGAGGGAACCGGTGTGACCTGACCGTCAGCCGGCCAGCTCCTTCCGGAACCAGTGCTCGGCGTACTCCTCGTCGTTGTGCGCCGCGGTCTCCTCGTAGCCGTGCCGGGCGTACAGGGCCCGTGCCTCGACGAGGTCGGAGCGGGTGTCGAGGACGAGCCGCCGGGCGCCCAGGCCGCGCGCGGCCGCCTCGGCGGCCGCCAGCAGGAGCGGGGCCGCCCCCTTGCCGCGCAGGTCCGCGCGGACGAAGACACGGCTCAGCTCCCCCGTCGTGGCGTCGAGCATCCGCACCCCCGCCGTGCCGCCGGGCTCACCGTCGTGGCGCGCGACGAGCAGCACGCCCGTCGGCGGCGCGAACTCGGCGCCCGTCCGCGCGGCGATCTCCCGCTCCAGCTCGCCGGGATCCGTCGTGCGCCCCTCGTGCACCTGGTACCACCGGTCGCTGACCTCCGTGTAGTACGCCCGCCACAGGGCGCCCGCGTCGGGGGAGTCGAAGGGTTCGGGGGCGACGCTCCAGGAGTCTCGCGTGCCGGAGGGGGATCGGGTCATGCCGGCCATTGTGGGCGGGTGCCCCCGGCGGCGCGCAACCGGATCGACGGCCGGCCGAACCGTGCGGCCGGCCGAACGGCGGGACGGGGGAAGGGCGTTGACGTCGGTGCCGCCACCGGGGCCGTTTGAGGCCCGGGTTCCGGGCAACACGGTCCGGGAACCGGCCCGTTGGGTCGAGAACCCGGGAAGGCACCCATGTCCACAGGCGTGATCATCGTTTTGATCATCGTGGCGGCCGTTGCCGTTGTCGCGGCCGCCCTGACCCTCCGAGCCCGAAGGCCGCCGGGCGGACGCGCCCTGCGACGGCGCTTCGGACCGGAGTACGACCGGACCGTCGCCCGGCACGACGGCGACGTCCGGGCCGCCGAACGCGATCTCGACGAGCGCGTGAAGCGGCACGGCGCACTGCGCGAACAGCCGCTCGAACCCGAGGCCGGGGAGCGGTACGCGGCCGGCTGGACGGCGGCCCAGGAACGCTTCGTCGACTCGCCCCAGGAGGCGGTGGCCGAGGCCGACCGGCTGCTCGGCGAGCTGGCCGGAGCGCGCGGCTTCCCCGGCGGGGACCGTTACGAGGAGCAGGTGTCGGCGCTCTCCGTCCACCACGGACACCACGTCCACGGGTACCGCCGTGTGCACCGGGCCGCGCTGACCGGCGCCGCCGGGAACGGGAACGGCGGTGACACCGAGAAGCTGCGCGAGGCCATGCTGGAGGCCCGCGGCCTCTTCGACGAGCTGCTGACCCCGGCCCGCCGGGACGCCTCGTCCGGCCGGACGCGCGACACGGACGACGCGAGCGGGCCCGCGGCCTCCCGCCCGGAGCGCGGCGGCCTGTTCGCCGCCCTGACCAAGGACGGCCGGCGTGCCGAGCCCGCGGGGAGCGCCGGGCGTGCGGAGAACGGCGAGAGCGGTACCAGGACTTCCGACCCCGACACTCGCTCCCACCTTCCCTGGTCCTTCACCAGGCGTCAGGCGAAGGGGAGTTGAGGAAGGTGAGCAGCATGAAGCCAGACCAGGACCCCGAGCGGACCCCGGCCCGCGAGACCGCCGCCTCGAAGGGACGCGTGCCCCCGGCACCCGCCGGCCCCCCGGCACCCGCTGAGCCCCCGGTGCCTGCCGGACCCGGGGCGGCCGCCGTGAAGGGCCGTGTGACCTCCGTACCCGCCGAGCGTTCCCCGGACGACCGGGCGGACGACCGGGCGGACGACCGGGCCGACGCCGATCGCGGTGCGGCCGGGGAGGTGTCCCGCCGCGAGGCTCTGAAGGGCCGGACGGACCCCCTGCCCGCCGAGGCCGCCCGGAGCGCCCCGAACGGGAACGGCGACCGTGCCACGGGCGGCGGGGGCCGTGCGGGGGAGGCCTCCGGGCGGGACGGGCGGCTGCTGCCGCCGGACGAGCACGACAAGTTCTCGCTGCGGATGAAGCACGCGGTCGGCGGGTTCGTCGACGGACCGCGGTCGTCCGTCGAGGAGGCCGACCACGTGCTGGAGGAGCTCGCGGGCCGCTTCACGGAAGCCGTGACCCGGCGGCGGCGCGACCTGCGTACGTCCTGGCAGCAGGGCGGCGGGAACACGGCGACGGATCCCGACACCGAGCGGCTGCGGCTCGCCCTGCGGGACTACCGCGAGATGACCGAGCGGCTCCTGCGGCTCTGAGCCGGGCCGTACACCTTCCGGGCGAAGCCCGGACGCCTTCCCCGGTGAAGTGGGGCCGTGCCCCGGACCATGCCCCGGGCCACGGCCCCACACCGTCCGCGCGGCCCCGGGCCGCGAAAGCCGCCCGCGCCGCGCCGCCTTCGGGGCGCGTGGTCCGGGCGGTTCACGGGGACGCGGTGTCCCCCCGTCCGGCGGGCGGCGGCGTGCCGGGGGCCGGGTTCCCGTGGGCCGCGCGCCACTCCTGGACGAGCTCGTCCACGTCGTACGGCTTGAGGCCGAGCGGAGGTCCGGGCGGCGGCTTGAACATGACCTCGCGGATCTTGGCGTTGATCTCCTCGACCGCCCGCCGCACCGCCCGCTCCGAAGGAAGCGCGGGAAGCGCCGCGAGCACGTCCTCCGCCTCCTTGCGCAGGGCCAGCGTGGGCGGCAGCACCGACAGCCCCTCACGGGCCATCTTCCGCTTGATCCACCAGAGTTCGTCGTACGGGGTGTCGGTGACCTCCGGCAGGGGCTTGCCCGCGCCGGGGAGTTCCGTGAACTCGCCGCGGGCCTCCGCCTGGCGGATCTGCCGGTCGACCCAGGACTCGAAGGTGACACCGGGTGGCTTGCGCTCGGTCATGGGTCCATTGTGCAGGAGGTCCCACGGCGACGGGAAAGGTCGAATTATCATGCGGCGGCGACGGGGCAACCATGTTCCCCCGCAGGACAATCGGACCAGCACCTCACGAAGGAGCGCGCGTTGCTCGAACTCACCATGGCCTCGGTGTCCGGAGGGGACGTCGGAGCGACGGCCGGGATGCAGATGGCCGACGCGCCGAGCGACCCCGGAGCCATGCTGCGGGTGGGCAGGGACCGGGCCGTGTGCCGTCTCGCGACCCCCGACGACTGGCTGTTCGTCTCCCGGGTCCACCTGGAGTTCCTGTGCGGCCCGGACGGCTCCTGGCAGGTCACCTGGCTCCGGGGTTCCCACGCGGAGCCGTCCTCCGAGGTCCGGCTGATCCTGACGGGCTTCCAGCCCCAGCCGCTCCCGTACGGCGGTACGGCCAGGCTCCCGGCGGGCGGCTCCGGTGAACTCGTCATCCAGGACCGCACCGGCCCCCACAGCGTGAACGTGGGCTTCTACCACGAGGTCTAGTACCCGGCCGCGGCACCAGGGGCGGCGGGGCGGTGCGGGGGGCGGTGCGGGCGGGGTCGTGCGGTCAGGCCAGTACGCGGGCCAGCGCGAACCCGTCGTGCCCCTTGACGCCCACCGTCTGCAACGCCGTGCCGTCCAGCTTCGGGTGGGAGGCGATCAGTTCGAGCGCGGCCCGGGTCCCCCGCACGCCCGGGTCGGTGCTCGCCCCGTCGATCACGGCTCCGCCGCGGACCACGTTGTCGAGGACGATCACGCCGCCGGGCCGGGTCAGCCGGACCGCCCACTCGACGTAGTGGGCGTTGTTCACCTTGTCCGCGTCGATGAACACGAGGTCGAACGGCTCCGGGTTCTCGTCCGCCAGCTTCGGCAGGGTCTCCAGCGCGGGCCCCACCCGCACCTCGGCGATCTCGTCGAGGCCGGCCCGCGCGAGGTTGGCGCGGGCGACCTCGGCGTGCCGGGGGTCGTACTCGAGGGTGATCAGCGTCCCGTCGGCGGGCAGGGCGCGGCCCAGCCAGATCGTGCTGTAACCGCCGAGCGTGCCGATCTCCAGGACGCGGCGGGCGCCCTGGATCCCGGCGATCAGCCCGAGCAGCTTGCCCTGGTTCGGTGCGACGTTGATGGGGGGCAGTCCGGCCGCGTCGCTGTCGCGCAGCGCGGCGGCGAGGGCCTCGTCGGCGGGGGCCAGGAGATCGGCGAAGTGGTCGTCGACGTCGTTCCAGAGCTGCGACTCGCTCATGCGCCGGGCCTTTCGTAGCCTGGTTGGACGGGCTGAGGACTTCCGCGTCGAACCTAGTCCCCGGTGCTCCGGCGTGCCAGCGGGATCCGGGCCCCGCGCGCCTTCCCGCTCTCCGCGCGCCTTCCCGCTCCCCCGCGCCTTTCCTCGGCTCTCCGTGTCCTTCCGTGTCCTTCCGTGTCCTTTGCGAAGGTGGCCGTGACGCACAGGGTCCTGATATGCGTTGACATAAGGGATGTGTGAGACACGGACCGGTCAACGGGTCGGGAGGGCCGACGGAGCGTGGCGAACGTGGAGCACGGCGGACGACCGGGCGATGGCCTCACGGGAGCGCCGGAGACGGTGAGAGCACGGCTGCGCGCGCTGCGCGCGGGGCTCTGGGCCGTCGCCGTGACTCTGGCCGTACGACAGCTCGCCGCCGTCCTCGGCACGCCCAGGGCGGACCGTCTGACGGACCTGGAGACCTGGGTCGGCCCGAGCGGAGTCCTGCACGTGAAGGGCTCGCTGTACGACTCGACACGGTTCACCGGTACCCCGTTCGGGGGTCTCGTCCTCAAACCCCTCACCCGGTCGGCCGAACAGGCCCTCGGCTGGGGCTGGACCTTCGGCACCCTGCTGCTCGTCGTGGCGCTCGGCCTCGTCGCCGCCCGCGCCCTGCCGCCCCCCGTGAGCCGGCGCACGTCGCTGCTCGCCGCGCCCGTGGCCGTCAGCCTGCTGATGCTGTCGCTCCCCGTGCGCAACGCCCTCCACCTCGGCCAGACCAGCATCATCCCGGTGCTGCTCGTCCTGCTCGGCTGCTTCGTCGCCCGCGGGGAGCGCGTCTGCGGGGTCCTCGTCGGGCTCGCGGCGGCCCTCCAGCCGACCGTCCTGCTCTTCGCGCCGCTGCTCTGGTTCACCGGCCGCCGCCGCGCCGCCGCCTCCACCGGCGCCACGTTCGCCGCCCTCACCGCGCTCGCCTGGGCCGCGATGCCGCACGACTCCGGCACCTACTGGGTGCACCACCTGGCGGGCGTCGGCCTCGGCGGGGACGCCGACGACCTCGCCAACCAGTCCCTGCACGGCGCGCTGCTGCGGTCCGGCCTCACCGGGCCGCCGGAGGTCGGTCTCTTCCTGGCGCTCGGCGCGGCCGTCGTCGTCCTCGGCCTCGGCCGCGCAGTGCGCTACGCCCGTGACGGGCAACTGCTGCTCGCCGTCGCGGTGACCGGCTGCGTCGCCGTCGCCGTCTCGCCCACCACCTGGCAGCACCAGGTCCTGTGGGTGCTGCTCGCGCTCGTCGGCCGGGCCGGCCGCAAGGCGTCCGACCGCTACGTGTGGCCCGTCGCGGTCGTCCTCGTCATGACGCTGCCCGCCCGGATGATGCTGCCGGACATGCCGGCGCTCGCCCCGCTGCGCGAGAACGTGGTGCTGGTCGCGGCGCTGGCCGCCGCGACCGCCGTACCGTTCCTGTCCCGTACGTCCCCGTACTACCGGGCGCCGGTCCCCGCCGACCGCGCGGCGCCCGCCCCCGTCCGGTGGAGGCGGGTCCCGCTGCTGTCGTCGGGCCGGGTCCTCACCCGGACGAACCTGCTGCTCGAACTGCTCCTGATCCGCGTCGGGTACTCCGCCTACCAGCAGATCAGGCTCGCCGCGACGGGAGGCACCAACTCCGGCGGCCGGGCCACCGCCGAGCACCACGGCGAGCAGATCCTCGCCGTCGAGCGCTTCCTGCGCCTGGACATCGAGCACGGGGTCAACCACGCGGTGGTGCGGGTCCCCTTCCTGAGGGATTTCTTCGACTTCTACTACCAGTCGTTCCACTTCGGCGTCCCGCTCACCATCCTCGCCGTGCTCTACGTCCGCCGTCCCGCCGACCACCGCTGGGCCCGTTCCGCCCTCGCCTTCGCCACCCTCCTCGCCCTCGTCGGCTTCTGGCTCTACCCGCTCGCCCCGCCGCGCCTGATGCCGGGCCTCGGCGTGATCGACACCGTGCACGGCGTGCAGGACTTCTCCCGGCCCGACTACGGCACGCTGACCGAGCTGACCAACCAGTACGCGGCGATGCCCTCGCTGCACTTCGGCTGGTCCCTGTGGTGCGGGCTCGTCGTCGCGGTGCTGGCGCCCCGGTGGTGGATGAAGGCGCTGGGCCTGCTGCACCCGTTCCTGACGCTCTCCTCGATCGTGGCGACCGGGAACCACTGGGTCCTGGACGCGGTCGGCGGAGCGACGGTGGTCGCCGCGGGCTTCGGGCTGACGTATCTCGTCGCCGGCCCGCGGGTGCGGACGCCCGTGGCACCGGCCGGGGCCGGGGTGGAACCGCCGGTCGGCGCGGCGGGCCGCGCCCCTGGCTGATCCGGTCGCGCGCCGGAGGAGGCGGTTCGACCGACCGCCAGGGGCGACCGGGGGTACGCGCCCGGAGCGGGGCCGTCACGTTCCCGGGACGGGCCGGCGGTGCCGGGAGACCGCCGGCCCGAGCGCGCGGGGCCTGCCGGGGCCCGTCCGGCGCCGTGTCCGTCCTACGGGTGACGGACCTGGAGTTCCTTGACGCCGTTGAGCCAGGCGGAGCGGAGGCGGCGGGGGTCGCCCGCCAGCCGCAGGTCCGGCATCGCGTCGGCGATCGCGTTGAAGATCAGGTCGATCTCCAGCGTGGCCAGGGACTTGCCGAGGCAGAAGTGCGGACCGCCGCCGCCGAATCCGAGGTGCGGGTTGGGGTCACGGGTGATGTCGAAGACCTCGGGGCCGTCGAAGACCTCGGGGTCGTTGTTGGCGGAGGAGTAGAAGAGGCCGACGCGGTCGCCCTTCCTGATCCGCTGTCCGCCCAGCTCGGTGTCCTGGGTCGCGGTGCGCTGGAAGGCGACGACGGGGGTCGCCCAGCGGACGATCTCCTCGGCGGTGGTCGTCGGCCGCTCCCTCTTGTAGAGGTCCCACTGACCGGGGTGCGTGAGCAGGGCGTGCATCCCGTGGGTGATGGCGTTGCGGGTCGTCTCGTTGCCGGCGACGGCCAGCAGCAGGACGAAGAAGCCGAACTCGTCGGAGGCGAGGTTCCCGTCGTGCTCCGCGGCCACCAGCGTGCTGACGATGTCCTTGGCGGGGCACTGCTTGCGGTCTGCCGCCATGTTCATCGCGTACGAGATGAGTTCGGTGGCCGACTCGGCGCCGATCTCCTCGGTGATGGCGTACTCCGGATCGTCGTACGCCACCATCTTGTTGGACCAGTCGAAGATCTTGACGCGGTCCTCCTGCGGGACGCCGATGAGCTCGGCTATCGCCTGCAGCGGCAGTTCGCAGGCGACCTGGGTGACGAAGTCGAAGGAGCCGTCCGGGGCTGCCTGCGCGAGCGCGTTCGCGACGATCGAACCAGCGCGGGCGCGCAGCGCGTCCTCCAGGGAGCGGATGGCGCGCGGGGTGAAGCCGCGCTGCACGATCTGGCGGACCCGGGTGTGCTCGGGCGGGTCCATGTTGAGCATGATGAGCCGCTGGACCTCGATCTGCTCGCGCTGGATGTGCTCGTTGAAGCGGATGACCGCGGTGTTGAGGAACGAGGAGAACAGCTCGGGGTGCGTCGAGACGTACTTGACGTCCGAGTGCCGGGTGACGGCCCAGTAGCCGTCGTCCTCGAAGCCGGCGACACCGGGCTGTTGCGGGATCCAGTGGACCGGTTCGGCCCGGCGCAGCTCGGCGAACTCCGGGAGGGGCACGCGGTGGTGCAGCACATCGGGGTCGGTGAAATCGAACCCGTCGGGCAGCGCTGGACAGGACATCGGCAACTCCAGAGGCGCTTCTGACGGTCCATCAGGAAGAGGGAACCGCCGTGAAGGTAGTAACGGGTTCTACAAGTGGCAAGAGGTGCGGGCCTCCCAATTGCGTGCGAGATTTGTGCGGATCGTGGCTTCGGGAGCTGCACGACCCTTGCGGTGCGGGGGGTTCGCTCAGCAAACTGCGAGCAGAACTGGTACGCGTTCTAGTTCTGCGCGGTGGGTGGGCCGGGACGCCCCGCGCTGCGCGGGTCAGCTGGGCCTGGCCGCAGGGCAGGCCTGAGGAGAGGACGAGCCCCCATGGCCGCGGAACCCGTGATCGTCGAAGCCGTACGGACCCCCATCGGCAAGCGCGGTGGCGCGCTCGCCAATCTGCACCCCGCCTATCTCCTGGGCGAGACCTACCGTGAACTCCTCGGCCGCACCGGCATCCCCGCAGACTGCGTCGAGCAGATCGTCGGCGGCACGGTGACCCACGCCGGCGAGCAGTCGATGAACCCCGCGCGCACCGCCTGGCTGACGGTGGGGCTGCCCTACGAGACGGCGGCGACGACGGTCGACTGCCAGTGCGGCTCCTCGCAGCAGGCCGCCCACATGGTCGCCAACATGATCGCCGCCGGTGTCATCGACGTCGGGATCAGCTGCGGTGTCGAGGCGATGTCGCGGGTGCCGCTGGGGTCGGGGTCCAAGCACGGGCCCGGCAAGCCGTTCCCCGACGAGTGGAACGTCGACCTGCCGAACCAGTTCGAGGCGGCCGAACGGATCGCCCGCCACCGCGGACTGACCCGCGAGAACGTCGACTCCCTCGGGCTCATCTCGCAGGAACGGGCCGCGGTCGCCTGGTCGGAGGAGCGGTTCAAGCGCGAGACGTTCGCGGTGCAGGTGCCCACCACCGAGGACGAGCAGCGGGCCGGGCAGGGCATGTGGCGGCTCGTCGACCGGGACGAGGGGCTGCGCGACACGTCCATGGAGGCGCTGGCGGGGCTGAAGCCCGTGATGCCGACCGCCGTTCACACCGCCGGCAACTCCTCCCAGATCTCCGATGGTTCGGCGGCCATCCTGTGGGCCTCCAAGCGGATGGCGCGGGCGCTGAAGCTGCGGCCGCGGGCGCGGATCGTGGCGCAGGCGCTGGTGGGATCCGACCCGCACTTCCACCTGGACGGGCCGATCGACGCCACCCGGGCCGTGCTCGGCAAGGCCGGGATGTCGCTGAAGGACATCGACCTCGTCGAGATCAACGAGGCGTTCGCGTCCGTGGTGCTGAGCTGGGCGCAGGTCTTCGGGCAGGACCTGGAGAAGGTGAACGTGAACGGGGGCTCGATCGCGCTCGGGCATCCGGTGGGGGCCACGGGGGCTCGGCTCATCACCACGGCGCTGCACGAACTGGAGCGGGCGGACAAGGAGTTCGCGTTGATCACGATGTGTGCGGGTGGGGGGCTGGCTACGGGGACGATCATTCAGCGGTTGTGAGGTGCGGGTGCGGGTGCGGGTGCCGGTTCGGTGCTGGTCCTGGTTCGGTGTCGGGTCGGTCGGGGTTCACTCCCGGCCGGAGACCGTGGCCGCCAGGGCCGCCGGTACGAGCGCGGCGATCAGCAGGGGCAGGGCCAGGCCGTGGTTCAGGACCAGCCACGCGCCGAGCAGGGCGCCCGCGGCCATCGCGAGGACGGCGGCGGTCCGGCGCGGGGAGCGGTGGCCCGTGCCGCCGCCGGCGCGTGAGTCGGCGGCCAGGCCCGTCAGGGTCATGGTCAGGACGGTGGTCGTCAGGTCGGCGACGCCGAGTCTGCGGACCGTCGCGTTGCGCAGGCCCATCGCGAAGGCCGTGACGGCGATCACGGTGTACGTGGTGGCGGTGGCGTGCGGGGCGGCGAAGGCCGCCGCCGCGCAGGCGGCCGTCAGGACGGCCTCGGCGGCGAACGTGGCGCGGGCCCAGGTGCGGCGGGGGCCGGTGCCGAGCCGGACGGACGTCCGGCCGCCGGTCGCCGCGCCGGCCACGAAGCAGCACAGTGAGGTGAGGGTGTGCGGCACGGAGAAGCCGGGGGCTCCGGCCGCGGCGAAGCCGAGCACCACTACGTTGCCGGTCATGTTCGCCGTGAAGACGTGGCCGAGGCCGAGGTAGCTCACGGCGTCGATGAGTCCGCTGACCACGGTCAGGGACAGCAGCGCGGGCACGAGGGGGAGGCCTCTCGGCTCGGGGTCGTGCGGCTTGTCCATGGGGCTCAGTCCACCACGGGGGCGGCCGGTCCGGTGGGTGGGTCGGGGCCGTGCCGGTGCATCAGCCCGTCGCCGTTGGACGGAGATGTGGGCGTCGGTGGCGACGGGCATCGATGTACC